>NZ_JBBMFC010000004.1:0-159949 GCF_040096225.1 Hominiventricola aquisgranensis
TTTTTTGTATTGTGTGTCCAGCGAAGCTGGACCACACTTGCCGGTGAAAGTCCGGTCACGGTAATCGCCAGTGAGCCGTGTAGCTAAACTCGGTGCGTTGTAGTAATACAGGGTGCTAAGCGAGTGGATAAAGTAACCTCGACAAGAGGAGCGAGCAATCATGCAGACCGTAACATTAAGTGAATTCTGCCGTATCGTTAAAAAGGTCTCTGATAGGAGAGCAAAGAGAAGTTGAGCCCTGGGTATATGGGCGAAAACCATGGAACGTGTGAAGAAACTGGAAAGCAGCACGGAAGAATCTCTCGGTATAGAGGAAGCGGTATGTATGAAAAGTGTGGTTCGGAACTGGAGAGACCCTACCCATCACCAAAAGGTAAAAAGAAAGCGTATAAGCTTGGCGAAATCGTATTTCTGATGGGAGGGAGTCGGAGAGGAACATAGTACCGATAATGGCTGTGCAAGAAAACGCAGTTTATGGGAAGGTTCCTTACTTCATTCAAGTTTGTAGAGAGGGTAAGAGTGAGAGAATGTCATGCAGACTAATAACTCCAAAGAAAAAGTTCGACAACTTCAAAACAAACCATTTTAAATGCCTTTATATGAACACTTAAAGTGCAGAAAAACAAGCAATTTCATAAATGTTATTATTTTGAGCGCAAATGTAAAGCAATGTTGATAGAAAAAATTGTTTATTTTATTTAAAATTGCTCTTAAAGGAGGACACAAAATGGAAATTGGAAATAAAATCAACCAATTAAGGAAACTTTCGGGAATGACACAAGAACAATTAGCAGAAAAACTTAACGTATCCAGACAGACTATTTCCAAATGGGAGTCAGATAGCACTTCCCCTGATTTAGAAAGTATCGTTAAAATAAGCAGAATTTTTCATGTGTCATTAGATGATTTGCTAAAGGAAGGAGAAGCAGGTGTGGCAAACAAAACTGATGAGCAAATAACTTTAGAAGATTTGATGAAAATAAATCTTCATAACAGAAAAATGACGCTGTTGCTAATTAGTGGTCTGATTTTTATTATGGTTAGCATATTAAATTTCGCCTATGTAATTGCGCTACAAAGCACAACACTTAGTACCCAGTATATGCTATACCGATATATCGTTACAGGACAATACGAAAATGCCCCTATTGATTATATGCGGTTAATGATACCGTCTATTATTGCGGCAGCAATCGGAGTGATATTGTTCATAAGTTATACCATTGAAAGAAGAAAAAAAGGAGACTGAAAATATGTATAAGGCAAAGAAGTTTATTTCATATATGGCTTTATGTGTGTTAATCTTTTCTTTATGTGCATGTGGAGAAAAAGGTAGTGAAAACGCTGCTATTTATGGAGAAACCGTCGGAGGATTGGAAGATAATGAGCTTTTTGCAATTATTGATACAAATGCTTCTTTACCTGTTTTACTTGTTACCTCACAAGTATATAATGACGGTTTGGGAAATCAGGCAGCACTTAATTGTGATGTATATTATTTGATAGATAAAGAAGTTAAAAACATAGGAACAATAGAAAGTATGGGAACAGCATATCCTATCGCCTATGATGAAACAGGTATTTATGCTGCTTCCGGTCACGATATGCAGCGTTTTGAAATTGAAAAATCCGGTTCGCTCAGACTGGCAGAGGGGATTTATGAGCAATTTGACGAAAGTGGAAATGCTGCTTATACCATGAAAAAAGGAGAGGAAACAGATGTAATTACAGAAGAAGAATACTATGCAGCTTTTGAAAAATACAGCAATGCTACCATAGTAAATTTCTCTTATGGTGCATCGGACGCTGGCAAGGCAGAAGTGGTAACTAACAATGAGCTGGAACCCCGTCAAGGAAATATAGCAGAAGATGTCAATGTACTAGAAATTGTACAAGAGACAGCCTCGGAATTTGCAGTCAAAAAAATGGAAACTTCTTATTTTTGAAAGGCAGGACAATGAAATTTTTTATGCCGCTACTTTGGTAGAAAATGATTGTGCGCCGGAGATGATATTTTTACAAACGACTTACAGACAACACTTAAAGAATAGCAAACCCAGTCGAGCCAGTCAACGGCAAGATGAACGGCTCTTGCAGAGCCGCCGTTGACAGCCCCGCCCGGTTTTGCAGTTAGGCAGTCAAGGAGCGACAGCCTAAAGTGCTGCCGCCCCTTACTTTTATGATACAGCATCAACTTTGGAAGTATATCCTGATGCTGTATCAGAGGAACACAGTACACAAGTGAGTTATATCGTAAAGCAATCAGCAAATATGGCATTCTCCAAAGCATGAACAGTGCTGGCGGCAGATGCCACGACAATGCCAGATGCGAAAGCATGTGGGCAAGATTCAAAGAAGAATTACTTTATGGACGTTATGATACCACTTCAATGACAGTAGAACAGTTAAAAACACTCATCTGGAGATATTTCATCAGCTATTGGAATAACCGAAGAATCTGCTCTGCTAATGGTGGCTTACCTCCGATGATTAAGCGTCAACAATACTACGATTCATTACAGGAGGCAGCATAGGTCGAACATCCTTGAGAAAAAAGTGTAAACCAATATTGACAATATCACTATATCTGACAGCCAAGAAATGTGACAGCCGAAGATTTCATGCACTGTACGATAAGGTGTATCGGGATGATGTACTTTTCGAGGCATGGAAACGGGTAAAAGCTAACAAAGGTACCAGTGGTGTAGATGGAATCAGAATCGAAGATATTGAAGCGATGGGAATTGAAAAATACCTGTCAGAAATCAAATCGGAACTGATGGAAGGAAAGTACAAACCATCCCCAGTAAAGCGAGTTATGATACCAAAACCAGACGGAAGTGAAAGACCTCTTGGAATATCAACAGTCAAGGACAGAATTGTGCAAATGGCTACCAAGATAGCAATAGAGCCAGTATTCGAAGCTGACTTTAGAGATTGTTCCTATGGATTCCGACCAAAAAGAAGTGCCAAGCAAGCACTGGAAGTGGTAAGGAAAGCGTGTAACAACAAGGGCTATTATGTAGTAGACGCAGATATTGAGAAGTTCTTTGATAACGTAAACCAAGATAAGCTGATGAAACTGGTAGAGCAGAGAATATCAGACCGTAGGATATTGAAGCTGATAAGACAATGGTTAGTATCAGGAGTATTATACGGAAATGTACTGACAATCTCTGAACTGGGAACAAGCCAAGGTTCAGTTATATCTCCGTTATTGGCAAACATCTACTTAAATACACTGGACAGACTGTGGGAAAAGTATGGACTTACTCATGGTATTCTTGTAAGGTACGCAGATGATACAGTAATCATCTGCAAGAATAAGAAAAGTGCAAATCACGCACTGAACTTATTGCAGTACATCATGGCAAAACTGGATTTAAAGCTACACCCAGTAAAAACAAAGATTGTCAGCATGTGGGACGGAAAAGAGGGACTTGACTTTCTTGGAATGCACCACAGAAGAATGACAACGGAAACAAGCAAAGGACAATTGTATAAAGAAACTTATCAGTATCCGAGCAGGAAGGCTATGAGGAAAATGAAAGTAGAAATTAAAAGAAATGTAAACAGTCGAAGTCTGCTGATTGCAAAGGAAGAGGATTTAATAAAGAATCTAAATCCGAAAATCACAGGTTGGAAGAATTATTATTCCACCAAAACAAATGAGAAATGGATGCAGGCATTGGACTGGTACATTATCTGTACCTTTACAAGATGGTATAACAAGAAACACCAAAGGCGTAAACATATGTCAAGAGTGGGATTTGTTAGAAATAGCATTTACGAAAAAGGATTAAAGAAAATGGCTAGAGCATGACGTAATGCTGTAGAAAGAAGAATGTTGGAAAGCCGTGTGAGGGAGAACCTCATGCACGGTTTGATGAGGGGCGGATGAAATTTCTCATCCGCCTACTCTACCTGCTGGGGACGTGTGCGTGGATGTTTGAGAGGTTTTCTGGTGAGCTGTCGGGCAAATGTGTGACATGACGCGTTTTTTTGCGAGTTGTCAGGCGGTCGGACAATTCATAAGGCATTTGAACTGCTATTAGCTCATTTCCTGTCCGGTGACTCCATTCTATAAGGCCTTTGGATAATTCATATTGTAATTGAAGGCAGATTCTCCAAAGCAGGCGAAGATAGACATCTTCGGCTGATGAAACGGACAATTAGCGCCTGCTTGAGGCAAAAATTCTACAACAAATATGAAAAATACTGCAAATCATAAGTAAAACGGACAATTAGTACCCGCCCGACATGGAAATTCTCCAACTCACATCAGAAAAGCTTCACGCGAGGAAGTGATTGGTTAGCCAGGCGATTCTCCGCGCTTGAATTGTCCAAAGTAAAGATCATTCCTGTACTGGGTGTAAGATTGACAATGTATAGGCGGTATTAGATAATAGATTTGAAAGACGCAAGGCAATTATGGAGATATTCAGATGAAAGATGTCAGGGATGAACTTGTAAAATTAGTGTACAAAACGGTATTCATATGTATTGCTGTTTTTATTATTGCAGTGTTTGTGAAGGATTATTATCTAAATTATTTGTTTGGCTTATTATTTTATCCGTTAAACAAGTATATAAAATTTGTACTCACTTTTTTTATATGTTTCTGGCCATTCATCAGTGCGATAATGATTTTGTTAAGAGCTACTTGGTTTATCATAAAAAATATATTATTAGCAGATGTAACATTTTCAAAAGAATACTTTTTCTTTTTTGCTGTTGCGCAGATAATTATGGCGATTTTGATAATTGTGGCAACAATTTCTAGCATACTTACAAATACAAAAGATCTATTGTGTTGAAGTGGTCAAGACAAATATGGTATGAGAAGTCATATGTGGTAATGAAAATAATTGTTCAATATTTTTGTATACAAAGTTGTTTTATAGTGGAAATTTAAATACAAAAAAAGAAGTAGAATTCAATGATAAAGAAATGTCAGGGAGAACATTAAATGAAAAAATTTATAAAAAGCATATCCTATATATGCCGATAACTGAAATGATTTGGTATATACCGATGAGTCTTCTTGATTTTGAGGCATATATAGGTAGTCCTGCTTTAATAAAACAATCGCAATTTCCTTACTACGAAAATTATTATACAGTCCAAGGAAAAGTCGTCTCTTTTGAACGTAACGGTTCGGGCCATACATATAGATCTATTCTAGTATTGGATAACGGGAATACATACTATATACCACCCACTTTAGAAAGAAACTATGGATATGAAGACTGGCTTCTTAATAAAATACATTCAGACATTACTTCTGGAAAAGAAGTCATCTTGCAGGTGTTAGACTTTGACAATAGTGACTATACACCAGCGATTATGTCATTAAAGTGTAATGGAGTGGAATATTTTCCCTAGAAGAATCAATAAATATTTACCAAGAATCCGAAAGAGGAGGAGTAAAGTGGGACTTTCAATCACAATGTCTTGGTTATATTCCTATCATACTCTCTGGAACGTGTGCTGTATTACAAGTTTTATTGTTAGAGAGAAAAGCAAGAGTGATAAGAAAAAAATAAAAAGGGACTATTTAAGTGCTTTATTTGGATACATTCTGGTTTTTTAGTTGCCATTTTATTATCAGCATATGTATTGTTCGGCATTGCTTGGAATACACAGCAGACATGTTTAGAAATTTTCGATGTACCATCGGAATCTGGTTGTGAGATCTTAGATGGTAGCGTGATTAGTATTTCTAAAATTGATGATGATAATTATTTACAAGTAGAAATGGGCGGCAAAACAGCTTATCTTCTACTGAAAAATGTCCAAGAACATTTTTCAGTAGAAGATATAACTCATATAGCTACTGGTGAAAAACTAAATTTGTTGGTTTACAACTTTCCGTATTCAGGAAAAATTGTATCAGGAATACTGAAAATTTCTTCTGATAATAAAACCTATATTTCTTATTCAGAGGGGAAAAACCTTTATTATATAGCCATGAGCAAAACTCCAAAAGAGTAGTAATTGCAATGGTTTCCGGTCATGGCTGAAACCGAAAATCACTCATATGGTATAGAAAGCGGAGCCTCTTTTTGGTAAAATTGACTTGAGAGAAACCCAACTAGAAAGGGGCTGGCCGCTATCTACCGACAGGAAATCATTCAGGATGTGACGCTCTTTACATCCCAAAGCGCCGCCATGTTTTATGACAAGCTTTTCAGCAGCTTGGACTTCACGCTGCGCAGGGCGACACAACCGATGATTTGATCGCAAAAGCAAACGAGATCAATCCGCGGCCTTCCGGTCGTTTCTCTGACGGCTTGGCAGGTGGGAATTCAAACCAATAACACCTATACCGATGCGCGCATCCGAAAAATTTCCAAGGAGCGCATTCAAGCGGAACTGGACAAGAGAAATATTATTATCGTGGCAGGTTTTCAGGGGATCAATTCCTTTGGCGATGTGACCACATTGGGCCGCGGCGGCTCGGATACCAGTGCGGTAGCGCGGGCTGCGGCGTTCCATGCAGATTTTTGCCAGATCTATACGGATGTGGACGGCGTTTATACTGCCGATCCCCGCGTGGTGCCCAATGCGAAAAAATTGCCGGAAATTACCTTTGCGGATATGTTGGAGCTGGCTTCGCAGGGTGCTCAGGTGCTGCATAACCGCAGCGTGGAACTGGCGAAAAAGTACCATGTCAATATGGAAGTGGTTTCCAGTCTGAAAAATATACCTGGCACAAAAGTCAAGGAGGTAATAAAATTGGAAAAGACGAATATCGGCGGCGTTGCCAAGATGGATAATTTTGCGAGATTCTCTCTGGTGGGTCTGGAAGATTGCCCCGGTGTTGCTTTTAAGGTGTTTTCGCTGCTGAGCCGTCACAATGTAAATGTGGATATTATTTTGCAGTCTGTGGGCCGCAGCGGCAGTAAGGACATCAGCTTTACCTGCCCGCTGAGCAGCCTGGACGATGCCCGCCGGGTGCTGGAAGAGAACAAGGATGTGCTCGAATATGACAGCATTGAGGTGGACGATAATGTGGCCAAGATCAGCCTGGTGGGCGCCGGTATGATGACGCATGTGGGCGTGGCCTCCGATATGTTCGAGGCGCTGTATGATGCAGGTATCAATATCCAGATGATTGCTACATCCGAGATTCGTATTTCGGTATTGGTGAACAAGGACGATGCAAACCGCGCCATCAAAGTGGTGCACGATAAGTTCTTCGGCAACGAGGACTGACCGATCGGTCTTTCCTTTTTTGAAGCAGCGTGTTATACTATGGAAAATAGTGTAACGCGCTGCTTTTTTTCAGCAGGCGGAAGGAGTTAGAAACGATGATTTATCACTGCGAGGATCACACCTGTAATTATTGGGATGAAGGCGAAAAGCTGCCGGAGCGCTGTCCGCAGTGCGGCCGGAAATTGCTGCGCGCCAACGAGGCCGATATGACCGGAGATGATTGGACGGCTTTAGGCAACACCCTTTGGGATGCAGAGGCATCGGATAAAAAGCGCATGGTGGATTGTTTTCGGAAAGCTGCATATCTCGGCAGCGCATGGGGCGTATGCAATCTGGGCATCTGCATGGAGCAGGGAAACGGCGTGGAGGCGGATCCGGTTCAGGCTTTTTGGCTTTATCAGCAGGCGGTGGAAATGGGGAGCCTGAATGCGGTGTGCTGCTTGGGCGTGTGCTATCAATACGGCATTGGCACGGCTCCGGATGCGGAAAAGGCTGCCGAGTTATACTGCAAGGCGGCGGAATACGGTTCGCCCCGCGGACAGATGCTGCTCGCCCGAGCCTTCCACGACGGGATCGGCGTGGAAGCCGACGCTGCCGAGGCCGTGCACTGGGTGCGCGCGGCGGCGTATCAGCGTTACGGTGAAGGTATGCACCGGCTGGGCGTATGCTATGCATACGGCGACGGCGTGGAGCAAAACTGGGAGCATGCTGTGCATTGGTTCCGCGAGGCGGCAGAGAGTGGCGTGAGCGTGGCAATGACGGATCTGGGATACTGCTATGAAAAGGGCTGCGGCGTGGAGCAGAGTTGGGAGCAGGCCTTTTCCTGGTATCGCAGAGGTGCGGAGTGTGGCAATTTGCAATCCATGCATAATCTGGGATGCTGCTATGAAAAGGGCCGCGGCGTGGAGCAGAGTTGGGAGCAGGCCTTTTCCTGGTATCGCAGAAGTGCGGAGTGCGGCAATCCGGTTAGCATGAGCAATCTGGGCTTGTGCTATCAAATGGGATATGGCGTGGAGCAGAATTGGCAGGAAGCCATAAAATGGTATGAGCAGGGCGCACAGTGTGGCGATTTGCAATCCATGCATAATCTGGCATGCTGCTACGAGGGCGGCGAAGGCGTGGAACAGAACGAAGACAGGGCGTTTTACTGGTATCGCCGCAGTGCCGAAGGCGGCAACGGCAGTGCCATGTGCAATCTTGGCCGGTGCTATAAAAGGGGATATGGCGTGGAGCAGAATTGGCAGGAAGCCGTAAAATGGTATGAGCAGGGCGCACAGTGTGGCAATTTGCAATCCATGCATAATCTGGCATGCTGCTACGAGCACGGCGAAGGCGTGGAACAAAATATGACGGAAGCGATCCGTTGGTATACTGCTGCCGCCGAGGGCGGAAATGCTGATGACATGTATGAGCTCGGCTGGCAGTACGACCACGGCGAAGGCGTGGAACAGGATATGAAAAAGGCAATTTGCTGGTACGAACGAGCAGCAGAGCAGAACCATCCGGCTGCCATGAATAGCCTGGGCGAATGTTATGCGATGGGACGGGGCGTGCCGCGGGATTTGGAAACGGCCATGGAATGGTATCGCCGCGCGGCGGAGCTGGGCGAAGCCATGGCGGATTACAACATGGGATGGCATTTGGAGCAGGCAGGGAAGCTGTCTGAGGCGTATGCCCATTACCGCAAAGCTGCCGATGGGAATGACGACAGCGCCTGGTGGGCGTTGGGGCGTTTTTATGAAAACGGCGTCGTCGTTGCGCAGGACGGAAAGGAAGCGCGCCGCTGCTATGAAACTGGCGAGAAATTGGGCAGTGTGAAATGCAAAATGCGCTTGGCGCGCTGCAAGCTTTTGGGTATCGGCGGCCGCAGGGAAAAGAAAGCCGGTTTGGATCTATGCCGTCAGGCGTTGGAATTGGCAAAGGAGAGCAGCGAAAAAGAGGATTACGGCTATGAAGCCGAAATGAATCTTTTGCGGCGTACCATTGCGGAAAACGAATCATAAAGGACGAAAAAAGGGACGCTTCGGCGCAATGTCATTAAGTTAATCTAAAAACCCAGCCGTTGAGGGGTGGAAAGATGCTTTCCTCTTCTTAACGGCTGGGTGCTTTTTGGCTTTTGCATTTAATTAATCGCAAATTTTAACAAAATGTAAAGAATTACCCAATCCGCTTGCTTTTTCCGTCGCATGGAGATAGAGTAAACTAAACGCTGTGGTGAACGGTGTTCGCAAGCAGAATTTGAGACAGCCAAAGTCTGGCAATTTTCATAAAAACCTTGCTATTTTTGAAATATTTTAGTATAATTCTGACATAAGGGTTGGGGAAGATAAAAAACCTGACAGCAAAAGTGCTGCAGCTCAATGCAGAATGACTAAATGTATCGGAGGAAATAGCTATGAACGTTTACACAACTGACAGTATCCGGAATGTGGTTCTTCTTGGCCATGGGGGATGTGGCAAGACCAGTCTTGTCGAAGCTATGGCATATGTTTCCGGTCTGACCGGACGTCTGGGAAAAGTATCAGACGGAACAACGATCAGTGATTATGATAAAGAGGAGATCAAACGTAAATTCTCAATCAACACATCTGTTGTACCGCTGATCTGGAAAGATACGAAGATCAACCTGTTGGATACACCAGGCTATTTCGATTTTGTAGGAGAAGCAGAAGAAGCAGTGGCAGCAGCAGATGCAGCGATCATCGTGGTATCTGGTAAAGCCGGTGTGGAAGTTGGTACTGAGAAAGCATGGGAGCTCTGTGAAAAATACAAACTGCCCCGTATGTTCTTTGTATCTGAGATGGATGTAGACCATGCATCCTTCCGTGAAGTTGTTGAGAAGCTGACAGAGCTGTACGGCAAGAAGATTGCTCCGTTCTATCAGCCAATGCGTGAAAATGAGAAATTCGTAGGCTACATCAACGTTATGAAGATGGCAGGTCGTAGATTTACCGGCATCGGCACCAGAGAAGAGTGCGAGATCCCGGAATACAGCAAAGCAAACCTGGATATCTATCGTGAAGCCATGATGGATGCAGTAGCTGAGACCAGTGAAGAGTTCATGGAGCGTTATTTTGCAGGAGATGAGTTCTCTGTTGGCGAGATTCGTGCAGCCATGAAGACCAATGTAAACGATGGCAGCATCATTCCGGTATCCATGGGATCCAGTATTGAACTCCGCAACATTCACAACCTGATGAATGATATCGTAGAGCTGTTCCCGTCACCGGACAAGAAGAAATGCGCCGGTATCAATATGAAGACCAACGAGATCTTCGAGGGCGATTATAACTTTGCAACTTCCAAGTCTGCATATGTATTCAAGACTATCGCAGATCCATTTATCGGAAAATATTCTCTGATCAAGGTTTGTTCCGGTGTTATCAAATCTGATGATACACTGTACAATGCAACCACTGAGACCGAGGAGAAGATCAGCAAGCTGTATGTGATGAGAGCCAACAAGCCGGAAGAGGTAAGTGAGCTTCATGCAGGCGATATCGGAGCAATCGGTAAAGCTGGATGCAAGACCGGAGATACCCTTTCTACTAAGGCAGTTCCAGTTGTATATGGTAAGACCGAGATCTCAAAACCGTATACCTACATGGCATACAAGGCAAAGAATAAAGGTGATGAGGATAAGATTTCCCAGGCACTGGCAAAGATCATGGATGAGGATCTGACTGTAAAATCTGTCAATGATTCTGAAAACCGCCAGACCTTACTCTATGGTATGGGTGATCAGCATCTGGCAGTGATCGTCAGCATGCTGGCTGAAAAATATAAAGTGGATGTGGAACTGACCAAACCGAAGGTAGCTTTCCGTGAGACCCTTCGCAAGAAATCGGATGTAGAGTATAAATATAAGAAACAGTCCGGTGGACATGGACAGTATGGACATGTAAAGATGACCTTTGAACCGTCTGGTGATCTGGAGACACCGTATGTATTTGAACAGCAGGTAGTAGGTGGAGCAGTCCCGAAGAACTACTTCCCGGCAGTTGAAAAAGGTATCCAGGAATCTGTACAGAAGGGGCCACTTGCAGGATATCCGGTAGTTGGTGTGAAAGCCGTTCTCTACGATGGATCCTATCATCCGGTAGATTCTTCTGAGATGGCATTCAAGACCGCAGCGATCCAGGCATTCAAGAAAGGATTCATGGAGGCATCCCCGATCCTGCTTGAGCCGATCGAGACTCTGACAGTTCTTGTTCCGGATAAATATACCGGTGATGTCATGGGAGACCTGAATAAGAGACGTGGTCGTGTACTTGGTATGAATCCGGCAGGTGCTGGCAAGACTGAGGTAGTGGCAGATGTGCCGATGATGGAACTGTTCGGATATTCCACCGATCTTCGTTCCATGACAGGCGGAAGTGGAACGTATTCCTATGAGTTTGCACGTTATGAGCAGACCCCATCCGATGTACAGGAAAAAGAAGTTGCAGCAAGAGCAGCCGAGGTGTAAAATAGCATTAAATTCATACAAGAAGGAGACTGTGAAGAATCACAGTCTCCTTTTGCGGCTGTCAGAGAGGAATCCTCGATGGACAGTCAGTGAAGTACGGGAGAGTGGAAAAGATGGAATTTATCAGAAAATGTTATGGCCGTGTCATGTTGCTGGCTCGATGGTTATTTCTGGCAGGGATTGCCGGAGTGATTCTTGGTATCTTCGGAGGACTGTTCGGTAACAGTATCACTTATGTGACAGCATTCCGGAACGCGCATCCGTGGATGCTATATCTGCTTCCGGCAGCAGGTCTTGCAATTGTGGCATTGTATAAGCTGGATCCATATAAGACAGGTACCAACCGGGTACTGGAGGGCATTCAGTCGGATACCTATGTTCCGCTTCGGATGGCTCCGCTGATCGTAGTCTCCACGATCCTGACTCACGCTTTTGGTGGTTCAGCAGGACGTGAGGGTGCGGCACTTCAGCTGGGCGGAAGTATTGGAGGAACCCTTGGAAAATGGATGAAATTTGATGAATATGACAGGAAGATCATGATCATGTGTGGCATGAGCGCCGGATTTTCAGCGTTGTTCGGAACACCATTGACGGCAACCGTATTCGCTATGGAAGTGATCAGTGTGGGGATCATACAGTATGCAGCACTGGTTCCCTGTGCAGTTGCTTCTCTGACAGCACATCAGGTTGCAATCCTGGTTGGTTCCGGCGGGGAGACCTTTATCCTGGGTACGGTACCGGAATTTACACTGATCAATGCGGCGTTAGTGGTTATTCTTGCAGTTTTATGTGCGGCAGTCAGTATCTTTTTCTGTAAAGTGCTACATAAGACGGAGCACTGGTACAAGGAGATGATTCCGAATGAATGGATCCGCATTGTGTCAGGTGCTCTTCTGGTGATTCTGATGGCAAAGGTGCTCGGCACCACAGATTATCTGGGAGCCGGTATGGATGTGGTGGAACGCGCAGTCATGGATGGAAAGGTAGCTGCATCTGCATTTTTATTGAAAATCATATTTACTGCAGTGACATTGGGATGCGGATTCCGCGGTGGCGAGATCGTACCGACGTTGTTTGTTGGAGCAACCTTTGGATGTCTGTTCGGACAGATCACCGGCCTGTCTCCGGCGCTGGCAGCAGCCTGCGGAATGGCAGCAGTTTTCTGTGGTGTCACAAATTGTCCGATCTCATCCATGTTTTTGAGTTTTGAGTTGTTTGGATTTGAGTCCATGCCGTTTGTTCTGCTGACTGTGGCCATCAGCTATCTGGAATCTGGATATTTTGGACTGTATCACAGCCAGAAGATCCTGTATTCTAAGACAAAGCTCAAGTTTATCAATACTCATACCAAAGAATAAAAAACCCGGCAGAATTTCCGAAAAGCCTAACGCTTTCCGGAAAACATCTGCCGGGCCTTTTGCAGTGTTTCATCCATTTTCTGCTGTTCTTCCACAGATTTTCCTTCTTTCATGATCTTGAAGATCAATTCAAATTCATCCTTTGAAAACATCAGATTCTGCCGGCTGGCAGAAGCGATTGCTCCTATAAGCACGGGCATGATCTCTTTTTGACTTGTCTTCCCTTCCAGCTGTGCAGCCAGATGGAGAAGAAGATTTAATTTTTCCGGGGCAATCTGCTGCACCCGTTCATCATAAAACCAATTCGGAATATTCATTCATTGTCACCTCGTTTCTGATCCGAAGATGTGGGAGCAGAAAAGCTCTCGAACATGCTCCGGTACAGATCCATATTTTCCATCATATCTGCCAGCTGCTCCATGGAAGCCTGTTCTTCCGGTGGAAGGATCCCTTTCAGATGTCGGAATACGTGACTCATGTCGGCGGGCTCCTGTACGGGTGGATGTTGATCGTAGTAGTCGATGGTTGCTTTCAGTTCCATCCACTTGATGTAAATGGCACACATTTTCTGGAGATTGGCAGGAAGAAAGGGCAGGAAGGCTTTGAACATCTTAAGCTCTCCTGGAAGAATCGCTTCGTCAAATGGTGTCATGACAGTTAAGCCCCCTGCTTCTTTCTAAAATATATGAACGGCAGACGGAAAACATGCGTTTCCGGGGCCGGGGTTTTCAGGCAGCAGAAGGGCTGTCAGAAGATCTGACAGCCCGGGCACAGAAGAGGTCCCTGACTGCTGACACCAGATTCAGACTTAGCATCCGCAGGAATTGCCACAGCCACAGGAGTTATTGCATCCGCAACCACAGTGGTTGGAACCAAATCCGCCGCAGCAGCACAGCAGGAGAATGATCCACAGGCAGGAGTTGTCAGATCCACCACATCCGCAGCCATTGTCACATCCACAGCCGTTGTTTCCAAGGAATCCGTTGCCGTTTCCACAACAGCAGCACAGAAGAAGGATGATCCAGATCCAGCTGCAGGAACTACCGCCAAATCCACTGCATCCACAGGAATTACTGCATCCGCAGCCAGTGTTGCAGCCACAGCCGCCTCTCGAACTTAAATCACTCATGAAGATAACCTCCAAAAAACTATTTACACTTCATCATATGCAGTGCTCCAAAATTGTGTTATACTTCATATGGCAATTCCTAACGAAAGACAGGAGGTAATGGACATGCCTGCAGCATATGCACATTATGTATTTGGAAAAAAAGTATTTCAGGAACTTTCCGGAACGGAGAAGGAGATCATAAGAAAAGGAGAAGACGCGTTTCTCTTAGGCCTTCACGGACCGGATCTTTTATTTTATTATTTCCCATTATGTAAGAATCGGATCAATCAGCAGGGAGTAAAGCTCCATAAGAAGATTGCAGCAGAATTTTTTGAATTGGGAAGAAAGCGGTACAAGGAAGATCAAGATTCGGTATTGCGGGCGTATTTATATGGATTTTTGTGTCACTATATTCTGGATAGCGAGTGTCATCCATACATTTCGGAATATATGGAAGAGCATGATCTGGGACATCTGGAGATCGAGACGGAGTTTGACCGGTATCTGATGGAGGAGGATGGGCGAGATCCGCTTTATTATGTACCGATCCATCATCTGATCAGCCGGGCTCATACCCGCAGGGAGATCTCAAAGATGTTTGATCATGTGACGCCGCGGCAGATCGACTGGTGTATCCGGCTGTTCCGACGCACATTGAAGCTGTTTGTATGCAGAAGCAGGAGAAAATTAAAGATTTTCCGTATTTTCAGCCGGCTGACAGGACAGGATAAGGAGATCGGAGGCCTGATCATGGATGGACAGCTCAATGAAGCATGCCAGGAAAGTGATCTGTTTTTGGAGGATCGGCTGAACAAAGGAGTAAAGCTGGCAGCAGAGGAGATTGAAAAATACAGCCATGCACTGGATACGGATGGATTCTTATCTATGCGGCTGTATCGGAATTACGAGGAATTTTAGGAGAGTGTTACATGAAAAAGTTACTGGTTTATCTGAAAGGTTATGAGAAAGAGACCGTACTGGCGCCTTTATTCAAGATGCTGGAGGCACTGTTTGAACTGTTTGTGCCGTTGGTAATGGCTGCAGTGATCGATGTGGGAATCGGCGGACATGACAGAGGTTATGTGATCCGTATGTGTCTGGTGCTCATCGCCTTGGGAGTGATCGGTCTTGCCTGCTCCATTACTGCCCAGTATTTCGCAGCGAAAGCAGCTACCGGATTCTCTGCTGTACTCAGAAGGGAGCTGTTTGCACATATTCAGAGTCTGTCTTACACAGAGATGGATAATCTGGGCACGTCTACGCTGATTACCAGAATGACCAGTGATATCAACCAGGTGCAATCCGGCGTGAATCTGGTGCTGCGTCTGTTTCTGCGTTCTCCTTTCATTGTGTTTGGTGCGATGATTATGGCATTTACGGTGGATGTGAAGGCGGCAATGATCTTTGTTGTAGCTATCCCGATGCTTTCGGTGGTCGTATTTGGCATTATGATCTGGACCATGCCGCTGTATCGGCGGGTGCAGGGAGCACTTGACAAGGTGCTTGGGCTGACCCGTGAAAATCTTACCGGTGTCCGTGTGATCCGTGCATTTTGTCTGGAAGAACAGGAGCAGACACATTTTCGTGAGAAAAATGAGTGTCTGACCGATATGCAGAAGTTCGTGGGAAAGATTTCCGGTCTTATGAATCCGCTGACATATATCATTGTAAATGGAGCAGTTGTAGTGCTTCTGTACACAGGAGCCATCCGCGTGGATCAGGGGATCATTACCACGGGAGCAGTGGTGGCACTGGTCAACTATATGAATCAGATCCTGGTGGAGCTGGTGAAACTGGCAAATCTGATCATCAACATTACCAAATCCGTTGCCTGCGGAAATCGTATTCAGAGTGTGCTGGAGATTCCGTCCAGTATGAAAAATGGATCAGACACCAATCTTGCCAGGGCAGACGAGGTTGTCTTTGACCATGTGGGTCTGACTTATGCACAGGCTGGTACAGAATCCCTGACAGATATTGATTTTTCAGCGAAAGCAGGACAGACGATCGGTATCATTGGAGGCACAGGTTCCGGAAAATCCAGTCTTGTGAATCTGATCCCGCGTTTTTATGATGCGACGGCTGGAGCCGTGAAAATCAATGGGAAAAATGTAAAAGATTTTGATCTGGAGACGCTTCGGGAAATGGTTGGCATTGTGCCACAGAAAGCGGTGCTTTTCAAAGGAACTATTGAAGACAATCTGCGCTGGGGCAAGAAGGACGCCACGGAAGAAGAGCTGTGGGAGGCTCTGGAGACAGCACAGGCGGCAGAGTTTGTAAGAGAGCGAGCAGACGGACTGCAGGCAAAGATCGATCAGGGCGGCAAGAACCTGTCTGGCGGACAGAGACAGCGACTGACCATTGCAAGAGCACTGGTGGGCCATCCAGGAATCCTGATCCTGGATGACAGTGCGTCTGCACTGGATTTTGCAACCGATGCAGCGCTTAGAAAAGCACTGCGGGAGATGAAGGGCAATCCGATAGTCTTTATCGTATCTCAGAGGACCTCTTCCATCCGTCATGCAGATCAGATCATTGTGCTTGACGATGGAATGGTGGCCGGAATCGGAACTCACCAGGAACTTCTGGAAAACTGTCCGGTTTATCAGGAAATCCATTATTCACAGTTCGACAGAAAGGAGGAGAGAGCCCATGCGTAAGAAGATTCGTTCGGAGCAGAGTGAGACACTGAAAAAAGTACTGCGCTACCTGAAACGGTACTGGTTCTTTCTGGCTCTTTCCTTTGGACTTGCTGCAATTACGGTGGCGTCCACTTTGTATATTCCTTTGCTGACCGGGGATGCCGTTGACTGTGTGATCGGAAAAGGACAGGTGGATTTTACAGGAATCTTTGCAGTGCTCGAAAGAATGGTCATGGTTATCGGTGTGACTGCAGTGGCACAGTGGGGCATGAATATCTGCAATAACAAGATGACCTATCAGATCGTGCGTGATATCCGAAATGAAGCATTTGCAAAGCTGGAGATCCTGCCGCTGAAATATCTGGACGGACATCCGTCAGGAGAAGTAGTGAGCCGGATCATTGCGGATGTAGATCAGTTTGCAGATGGACTTCTGATGGGATTTACCCAGCTATTTACGGGTGTGCTCACGATTGTGGGAACCATCGGATTCATGCTGAGTGTCAATGCAGGGATCACGCTGGTTGTGCTTTTGATCACGCCGGTGTCTATGATCGTGGCCTCCTTTATTGCAAAGAAAACATTTACCATGTTCCGTCTGCAGTCGGAGGCGAGAGGGAAACAGACGGCACTGATCGATGAGATGATCGGTAATCAGAAGGTGGTGCAGGCTTTTGGTCATGAGAAAGACGCCATGGAGCAGTTCGGAGAGATCAATGAGCGTCTGAGAAAATATTCTCTGCGTGCCATTTTCTTTTCCTCCATCACCAACCCGTCCACCCGCTTTGTCAACAGTCTGGTGTACACAGGAGTGGGAGTCACCGGTGCTCTGGCTGCTATCAGCGGCAGAATGACCGTTGGACAGCTAACTGCATTTTTAAACTATGCAAATCAGTATACCAAGCCGTTCAATGAGATCTCAGGTGTAGTGACGGAGCTTCAGAACGCCATTGCCTGCGCAGGAAGAGTCTTTGAATTGATCGAAGAAGAGCCTCAGGTGCCGGAACCGGCAGATGCCACGGCACTGACGGATGTGGAAGGCCGCGTGGATCTTGAACATGTGGCATTTTCCTATCGCCCGGATCAGAAGCTGATCGAGGATCTTAATCTGGCTGTGAAGCCGGGAGAACGTGTGGCAATTGTAGGTCCTACAGGCTGCGGCAAGACTACAGTCATCAATCTGCTCATGAGGTTCTATGATGTGGATGCTGGTTCCATCAGCGTAGAAGGTGACGATATCCGTCAGGTGACCAGAAAGAGCCTTCGTTCTTCCTATGGTATGGTCTTACAGGATACCTGGCTCCGTTCAGGAACCGTTCGGGAAAATATTCTGATCGGAAAGCCGGATGCCACGGAAGAAGAGATGATCGAAGCGGCAAAGAGCAGCCATGCACACAGCTTTATCAAGCGTCTGCCAAAGGGCTATGATACGGTGATCGGAGAGGACGGCGGCGGACTCTCTCAGGGACAGAAACAGCTCTTATGTATTACCAGACTGATGCTGTGCCGCCCACCCATGCTGATTCTCGATGAGGCAACCTCTTCCATCGATACCCGTACAGAGATGAAGATCCAGAATGCATTTGCCAGACTGATGGAAGGCCATACCAGCTTTATTGTGGCACATCGATTATCCACGATCCGTGAGGCGGATGTGATACTGGTTATGAAAGATGGCCATATCATTGAGCAGGGCAATCATGAAAGTCTGCTGGCAAAAAAAAGATTTTATGCAAAATTATATAACAGTCAGTTCAAGGATTAAAAAAGGAGGAACAAGATGTATCAGGCAGATGGAACTCGTTATGAGACAATGAAGTACAACCGTTGTGGAAAGAGCGGACTCAAGCTCCCGGAGGTGTCACTGGGGTTATGGCACAATTTTGGAAGCACTGCTGTTTATGAAAACATGAAATCCTTGTGCTTTACCGCATTTGATCATGGAATCACGCATTTTGATCTTGCGAATAACTACGGTCCGGAGCCAGGCAGCGCAGAGACCAACTTTGGCCGGATCATGAAGGAAGAACTTCATGCCTACCGGGATGAGATCCTGGTCAGTACCAAAGCCGGTTATCTTATGTGGAATGGCCCTTACGGTGACTGGGGAAGCAAGAAATATATCATTGCCAGCCTGGATCAGAGTCTGAAACGACTGGGACTTGACTATGTGGATATTTTCTATCATCACCGGATGGATCCGGAGACACCTCTGGAGGAAACCATGGAGACCCTGGCGCAGATCGTGAGGAGCGGGAAAGCACTCTATGTGGGAATCTCCAATTATGACGGTGAGCATATGAAGCAGGCAGCAGCCATCTTAAAAGAGCTGCATTGCCCGTATATTATCAACCAGAACCGATATTCCATCTTTGACCGTACCATTGAGAAAAATGGTCTGAAGCAGGCAGCACACGAGGCTGACAAAGGCATCATCGCATTCAGCCCGCTGGCACAGGGAACTCTGACAGACCGGTATCTGAACGGTATCCCTGCAGATAGCAGGATCGCTACGGATGGAAGATTTCTTAAGGCGTCTCAGCTGACCGAAGAAAAGGTGGAGAGTATCTGTATGCTCAATGAAATTGCAAAGGAACGTGGAGAAAGTCTGGCACAGATGGCACTGAAGTGGGTGCTCAAGGATCACGTAGTTACAAGCGTGCTCATTGGTGCTTCCAAACCATCTCAGATCCTGGATAATCTGAAGGTGCTGGAGAGTGCAGACTTCACGGAAGAAGAACTGAAGCGGATCGATCAGGCATCAAAAATGGAAAATTAAAAAATAAAAAGATTTTGAAACTTTTTTGTATAATAGAGGGTCTAATATAGCAGAAATATAAAAAACAACATAATTTCAGGAGGTTCTAATATGAAGAAAAAAGTGGTAATGATGGTGGTAACGATGGCAATGGCAGCAGCTATGATGACAGGCTGTGGAGCAAAGGGAGATACAGCATCCCAGACCACACAGGAGAGTCAGACAGCAGATGCATCCACGATGAGTGGTACGCTGGATGAAGTGAAGGATTTTATGTTTGTGGTCACAGATGCCCAGGGAGCTTCTTATGCATTCACATTTGATGGTGAAAAACCAGCAGGACTGGATGATGCAAAGATCGGTGATAAAGTAACGGTAACTTACACGGGAGAAATATCTGAGGTTGATCCGTTTGAAGGGGAAGTTCTCTCAGTGGAAGTAAGCAAATAGTGGATTTCCACACCAAAAGACAGTGATCGTAATATTCTGATAGAGAGATGTTGACGAGAGGAATGATAACATGATCTGTCAGAATGCGATCCTGTCCGATGAATATATGGATTATATCTGGAAAGCGGATGTAAATCCGCCGGCTGAGATGGATCTATTGCCGTATGGTGTTTGTGCGCAATATATAAGTCCTAGCTTTTCTGTATATTATATAAGCAGGAAAGAGGTGTTTGGCAACAGAACATCACTTCCAATCGGGGATTATGCGCTGCCTTGGTGCTATACACAGCTCAATACAGAGAGCCTTGAAACGACAAAGATTCTGCAGGTGCAGAATCAGCCTGCATTGAATCTGAGAGGACAGGGAGTGATCCTTGGATTCCTGGATTCGGGGATAGAACTGAAACAGATGACATTCCGCAAAGCAGATGGGAAAACCCGGGTACTGGAGCTGTGGGATCAGACAGATCAAAGTGGACGCAGTCCCGAAGGATTTCAATATGGAAGTGTCTATACATCAGAAGACATTGATAAGTTGCTGGCGGAAGAACAGGAAGTGCTTCCTGGAAAAGATGAAAACGGACATGGAACCAAAGTGGCTTCAATAGCGGCATCCTCAGAACTTCTGGAAGAAAACTATCTGGGAGCTGCACCGGAGGCAGAACTGGCAGTGGTAAAGCTGAAACAGGCAAAGCCATTTATCCGGCAGATGCAGCGGATTCCGCTTGACAGCATTGCTTATGAGGAAGCCGACATCATGCTGGCGGTCCGTTATCTTGACCAACTGGCACAAAGAGAAGGAAAACCGCTGGTGATCTGCATGGCACTGGGAAGTAATACAGGTGGTCATACGGGAGAAAATGCACTTAGCCTTTATCTGAACTATGTGTGCCGGAAGGTGGGCAGAGCAGTGGCAGTGGCTGCCGGAAATGAAGGAAACAAAGGGCATCATTATTTTGGAGTAGTTCCTAGGGATCAGGATTATACGGAAGTAGAGCTGCGGGTAGGAGCCGGAGAAAAAGGTTTTCAGGTCAATCTCTGGGGAAATGCACCAGATCTGTTTTCGGTGGAAGTGATCGCACCCAGTGGGGAGAAAATTCCCCGGTTTGTTGCCAGAAAACTGGATCGTCAGCGCTATGATTTTGTATTTGAAAGTACGATCCTGGATATTCAATATGAATTATCGGAAATCGTCTCAGGAGACCAACGCCTTTTGCTGGCGTTCCAAAATCCTACACCGGGAATCTGGATGATCCGTGTCTATGCGGAAGGAAATCTGGAGAACACATTTCATATGTGGCTTCCAGTCACAGGGTTCATCAGTGATGAGACTTATTTTTTACGGCCGGATCCGGATACGACAGTCACGGAACCGGGAAATGCGGAAGGAGTATTGACTTTTTCCGGATATGATGCCAGAAATGGCAGTATATGGTATGATTCGGGTCGTGGATATACGAGAAATGGCCGGATCAAACCAGACTTGGCAGCTCCTGCGGTGGAGGTGGCAGCAGTGGACCTGCGGGGAAGAGTAACGACCCTGACTGGAAGCAGTGCGGCCGCAGCTTTGGGAGCCGGAGCCTGTGCACTTTTGCTGGAGTGGGGGATCGTTCGAGGAAATGTTCCTGCCATGGACAGTATCACAATACAGCGGTATCTGATCCGCGGTGCAAATCGTCTGAATATCTTTGATTATCCCAATAAAACCTGGGGCTATGGAAGCCTGGATCTGTATGACGCATTTCGTTCTGTCTAGGAATACGAGCTCTTATCACACGTACTGTTTCCTGACACTTGCATTACCGGGATTCTTGTTTTCAGAGCTTGACATCTTCCCTCAACATGGTAAAATGTATACGAATTGAAATTGTATACAATGATACAGACTGAGGAGGATTATTAACAAACGTCATGCAGGACAAACAAGGACACAAGGAGAGTCGCGATAAGTATTCTTTAAGAGGAAAAGTATTTGAAAGTATCCGCGAGGATATTTTGAGCGGCAGATATGAGCAGAATACAGAATTAAAAGAGACTGCCATCGGAGCAGAGCTGGGAGTGAGCCGGACACCGGTAAGAGAAGCACTTCGTCAGCTGGAGTTGGAAGGATTGGTATCTATCATTCCCAACCGGGGAGCATACGTGAATATGATCACGGCCAAGGATGTGCAGGATATTTACGTGATCCGTTCCATGCTGGAAGGCTTATGTGCCAGATGGGCGACTGAGCATATTACCAGAGAGCAGCTTGATAATCTGGAAGAAACGCTGTGCCTGACCGAATACCATACAGAGAAGAAGAATTATGATAAGCTCTATGAGCTTGACAGCTTATTCCATGAGCAGCTCTATGAAGCAGGAGGAAGCCGGATCCTGAATCATGTGCTGTCGGATTTTCATGATTATGTGAAAATGGTAAGAAAAGCTACCATTTCCACCAGCAGTCGTTCTGTGACATCCACAGAGGAGCACAGGGCGATCTTTGAAGCTATCCGTGATCAGGATGCAGACAGGGCAGAGGCACTGGCAAAAGAGCATGTAAAGCATACGATCGAGAGTATCCGTGCTTATGGACTGGATAAAATTTTATAATGCTGAGGAGAGGTTACCATGGAAAAGATTAGAATGATGACACCGCTGGTAGAGATGGACGGAGATGAGATGACCCGTATCCTGTGGAAGATGATCAAAGAGGAATTGCTTCTTCCGTTTGTTGATCTGAAGACGGAGTATTATGATCTTGGATTGGAAAAGAGAGACGAGACCAATGATCAGATCACCATTGATGCTGCAGAAGCAACAAAAAAATATGGAGTAGCAGTGAAATGCGCAACCATCACGCCCAATGCAGCCCGTGTGGAAGAGTATCATCTGAAAGAAATGTGGAAGAGTCCCAACGGAACCATCCGTGCGATCCTTGATGGAACCGTATTCCGGGCGCCGATCATTGTAAAAGGCATTGAGCCTTATGTAAAAACGTGGAAAAAACCGATCACGCTGGCACGTCATGCCTATGGTGATGTGTATAAAGCTTCTGAGATGCAGATTCCAGGACCTGGCAAGGTAGAACTGGTCTACACTGCGGAGGATGGCTCCAAAAGTGCTGTGACAGTTCACGAGTTTAAAGGACCTGGCGTGGTGCAGGGAATGCATAATCTGGACGCTTCCATCGAGAGCTTTGCAAGAAGCTGCTTTACTTATGCACTGGCAACAAAGCAGGATGTATGGTTTGCAACCAAGGATACCATTTCCAAGAAATACGACCATCATTTTAAGGATATTTTCCAGGAGATTTTTGAAAAAGAATATAAAGAGCAGTTTGATGCGGCAGATATTACCTATTTCTACACACTGATCGATGATGCGGTGGCCAGAGTGGTCAAATCAGAAGGCGGATTTATCTGGGCCTGCAAGAACTACGATGGTGATGTGATGAGTGACCTGGTGGCAACTGCTTTCGGATCTCTTGCCATGATGACGTCCGTACTGGTATCCCCTCATGGATACTATGAATATGAGGCTGCTCATGGAACTGTGCAGAGACATTATTACCAGCATCTGGCAGGAAAAGAGACTTCCACCAATCCTATGGCAACCATCTTTGCTTGGAGTGGAGCGTTAAGAAAGCGCGGAGAGCTGGATCAGATCCCGGAACTGATGCAGTTTGCAGATTGCCTGGAAAAGGCATCTGTGAAGACCATAGAGTCCGGTCGCATGACCAAGGATCTGGCGCTGATCACAGAACTGACGGATGTGAAAGTACTTAACTCTGCTGCATTTATCCAGGAGATCCGCAAGGAACTGGAAGCACTTATGGCATAAAATAAACACCCTTCCCATATATTTAGAACAAATATGGGAGGGGTATTTTTATGGACAATAATCAGAATCCGAAAGAATTTCATCTATACAGCGACATCAGGGAAAGAACCGGCGGTGAGATCTACATAGGTGTGGTAGGTCCGGTGCGGACAGGAAAATCTACATTTATCAAGCGGTTTATGGACTTAATGGTGCTTCCTAATATGGAAGACATCCATGAGCGGGAGCGGGCCACTGATGAACTGCCCCAGTCGGCGGCTGGCAAGACCATCATGACTACGGAGCCTAAATTTGTGCCGAAAGAAGCGGTAGAGATCAAGGTGGCGGGGGAAATCTCTGTAAAGATCCGTCTGATCGACTGTGTGGGCTACATGGTGGACGGTGCAGTGGGACATCTGGAGGGAGAGACCGAGCGGATGGTCAGAACACCCTGGTTTTCCGGCGAGATACCATTTACCAAAGCAGCGGAGCTGGGAACACATAAAGTGATCCACGATCACTCGACAATCGGAATCGTGGTGACCTGTGACGGAAGTTTTGGTGAGATTCCTGTGGAAAATTACGAGAAACCAGAAGAACGGACGGTAGAGGAATTAAAGCACCTTGGCAAACCCTTTGTGATCTTACTCAACACTACCCGGCCATACAGCGAGCAGGTTCGTAACCGGGCAGAAGATATGTATCATAAATACCAGATACCGGTTATTCCGGTTAATTGTGAGCAGCTGAAAAAGGAAGATGTAAATATGATCCTGGAGCAGGTGCTGCTGGAATTTCCGTTGGTGGAGGTGGAGTATCGCATGCCCCGCTGGGTGGAGATGCTGCCTCTGTCTCACCCGGTGAAGCAGCAGGTGGTGGAAGCTGCCAGATCCATGATGGAACAATTCCGGGTACTCAGGGATGTAGGAACCGTTCATGCTTGTGTTGAAGAGACCTGCATCAGCAAGGTGAAGCTTGATCAGGTGGCTCTGAGCAAAGGCTGTGCCCGGTATTCGGTGGAGATGGAGGAGAGCTGCTATTATCAGATGCTCAGTGAGATGACCGGTATGGAACTTAAGGATGAATATGATCTCATGGAGCAGCTTCGGGATCTGTCCCAGATGCAGAAAAAATATGGAACAGTCATGAAAGCTATGGATATGGTGCGCCAGAAAGGCTATGGTATGGTGCTGCCGGAGAAGGAGGAAATCCATATGGAAGATCCGGTTCTTATCCATCAGAGTGGAAAATTTGGTGTGAAATTAAAGGCAGAATCTCCGTCTGTCCATATGATCCGGGCAAATATTGAGACAGAGATCGCACCGATCGTAGGCAGTGAGGAACAGGCCAGAGATCTGATTCAGTATATTCAGGATGGAAAGAGACAGGAAGAAGGTATCTGGCAGATCAATATTTTCGGAAAGACCATCGAAGAGCTGGTGGAAGATGGCATCCGCAGCAAGCTTTACCAGATTGGAGAAGAGAGCCAGGTAAAGCTTCAGGAGACCATGCAGAAGATCGTCAACGATTCCAATGGTGGACTGGTGTGCATTATTATATAGGAAATATTCGGATGAGGCTTTCATTTTGATAGAGGGATATGCTATACTCTTGAACAGCATCAATGACAAGAGGGAAAAGAAATGAAAGTAACATATATATATCATAGCAGTTTTGCGGTGGAACTGGAAAAAAGTATGCTGATCTTTGATTATTATGGAAAAGGGGACCTGCCGGAACGTCCTGCGGGAAAGCAGGTCTATTTTCTGAACAGTCATAGTCATCCGGATCATTTTTCGAAGACGATCTTCAATCTGCGGGAGCAGTTTGGTGGAGCGGAATACGTGCTGGCCAGAGAGATCCGCCTGAAGCCGGAGGAAAAGAAGGACTGGATCTACAGTCTGAAGCCGGAGACAGATGTGGAGATCGGAAATCTTAAGATCAGAACCCTGAAGTCTACCGATCTTGGAGTCGCATTCATGGTGGAGACGGAAGGCAGACGGATCTATCATGCCGGAGATCTGAACTGGTGGCACTGGGAAGGGGAGGACAAGGCCTGGAACAACAATATGGCCGCCAACTATAAGCGGGAGATCAAGGAACTGGACGGCTGTGGGATGGATGTGGCATTTGTGCCACTGGATGGCCGTCTGGAGAATGCTTATTACTGGGGCATGAAATACTTTCTTGAGCATGTGCCGGTAAAGGCGGTATTTCCCATGCATTGCTGGGATCATTATGAGATCTGCCAGAAAGTACAGGACGAGCCTTCTATGCAGGGACTCCTGGAACATTTTCATCCCATTGAGTACAAAGGACAGGAGTGGACATTATGTTAGTTAAGATCTATACAGACGGAGCAGCAAGGGGAAATCCTGACGGACCGGGCGGCTACGGAACTATTTTATCCTGTGTGGATGCTCAGGGACAGGAACATATCCGGGAATTCTCTCAGGGATATAAAAAGACCACCAATAACCGGATGGAGCTGATGGCTGTCATTGTAGGTTTGGAAGCATTGAACCGGCCCTGCCAGGTGGAACTCTACTCGGATTCCAAATATGTGGTGGATGCGTTTAACCAGCATTGGATCGATTCCTGGGTGAAGAAAAACTGGATCAACAGTCAGAAAAAGCCAGTGAAGAATCCGGATCTGTGGAAACGGCTTCTGAAGGCGAAGGAACCCCATCAGGTAAAGTTTATCTGGGTTAAGGGCCATGATGGTCATCCTCAGAATGAACGGTGTGATGAACTTGCCACTACAGCTGCAGATGGGACGGATCTGATCGATGATGTGGTTCTGACGTGATATTTTTCTAAAACTGACAGAAATATATGAGAAATCAGTTGCGATAGCTGAAATCGTGTGCTAAGATAAAATTTACATGAGCCGCTGAAAGTGCGGTTTGACAGGAGGAAAAGAAAGTGAAAGAATACGGCGTTAATGAGCTCAGAAGAATGTTTCTTGATTTCTTCGAGAGCAAGGGCCATCTGAAAATGAAGAGTTTTTCGCTCGTTCCGCATAATGACAAGAGTCTTCTGCTGATCAACTCAGGTATGGCACCTTTGAAACCATACTTTACAGGAGCTGAGATCCCACCGAGAAGAAGGGTGACGACCTGCCAGAAATGTATCCGTACCGGCGATATCGAGAATGTAGGTAAGACCGCACGTCACGGTACTTTTTTCGAGATGCTGGGTAATTTCTCTTTTGGAGATTATTTCAAGGATGAAGCGATCCACTGGTCCTGGGAATTCCTGACCGAAGTGATCGGACTGGATCCGAACAGACTGTATCCGTCTGTATATCTGGAGGATGATGAGGCATTCAATATCTGGAATAAAGAGATCGGTATCCCTGCAGACAGAATTTTTAAATTTGGTAAAGAGGATAACTTCTGGGAGCATGGTGCTGGTCCGTGCGGTCCCTGCTCTGAGATTTACTATGATCGTGGAGAAAAATATGGCTGCGGAAAACCAGGCTGTACAGTAGGCTGTGACTGTGACCGTTATATGGAGATCTGGAACAACGTATTTACCCAGTTCGATAATGATGGAAATAACAACTACACAGAGCTGACCCAGAAGAATATCGATACTGGTATGGGTCTGGAGCGTCTGGCTTCTGTTGTACAGGATGTAGATTCTATTTTTGATGTAGATACTGTAAGAGCACTGAGAGACAAAGTCTGTGAGATGGCTCACTGCAAGTATCATGAGAGCGATGAGAAGGACGTATCTATCCGTCTGATCACAGACCATATCCGTTCCGCAACCTTCATGATCTCTGATGGTATTATGCCTACCAATGAGGGACGCGGTTATGTTCTCCGTCGTCTGATCCGTCGTGCCGCACGTCACGGACGTCTTCTTGGAATTGAAGGAAAATTCCTTGCAAAACTGTCTGAGACTGTGATTGAAGGCTCCAAGGATGGATATCCGGAGCTGGAAGAGAAGAGAGATTTTATCGTAAAAGTTCTCAGCCAGGAAGAGGACAAGTTCAACAAGACCATTGACCAGGGACTCGGCATCCTTGCACAGATGGAAGAAGATATGAAAGCAGCAGGAACACAGACACTGTCTGGAGCAGATGCGTTCAAGCTGTATGATACCTATGGATTCCCGATGGATCTTACCAAAGAGATCCTGGAAGAAAAGGGATATGGTATTGATGAAGATGGATTCAAGGCATGCATGGAAGAGCAGCGTACCAAGGCACGTACTGCCCGTGAGGTGACCAACTATATGGGTGCAGATGCAACCGTATATGATGAGATCGATGCAGCAGTGACCTCTGAGTTTGTAGGATATGATCATCTGACAGATCAGTCCAAAGTAACCGTACTGACCACAGATACAGATATTGTGGAAGCTTTGACCGATGGACAGATGGGAACCATCTTCGTAGAGAAGACTCCATTCTATGCAACCATGGGTGGACAGGAAGGCGACAAGGGTGAAATCACACTTGGCGATGCGGTATTCCAGGTAGAAGATACGATCAAACTGCTGGGCGGCAAGATCGGACATGTTGGTCGTATGACCAAGGGCATGATCAAGACAGGTGATGTAGTAACATTAAGTGTTTATGCCGCAGATCGTGCAGATACCTGTAAGAACCACAGTGCGACTCATCTGCTTCAGAAAGCATTGAAGACTGTTCTGGGAAGTCATGTAGAGCAGAAGGGTTCTCTGGTAACTCCGGACAGACTTCGTTTTGACTTTGCTCATTTCCAGCCGATGACTGCTGAGGAAATCGCAGAGGTCGAGGCTCTGGTAAATAAAGAGATCCGTGCAGCACTTCCGGTGACTACCGATGTGATGAACATTGAGGAGGCAAAGAAGAGCGGTGCCATGGCATTGTTTGACGAGAAATATTCTGAGAACGTTCGCGTGGTATCTATGGGTGATTTCTCCAAGGAGCTGTGTGGTGGTACTCATGTAGCCAACACCAGTGAGATCCTGGCATTCAAGATTCTGTCTGAGTCTGGTATTGCAGCAGGTGTGCGTCGTATTGAGGCACTGACCGGTGATGCAGTATTTGCATATTATAAAGAGCAGGAAGCACAGCTTGCCAATGTTGCAAAACTTCTGAAAACTAAACCAGAAGCTGTCAGCGAAAAGATTGAGCATCTGTATGCAGAGATCAAAGCACTTCAGAGTGAGAATGAGGCACTGAAGAGCAAAGCTGCCAAAGATGCACTTGGTGATGTTATGAACCAGGTACAGGAGATCAACGGCGTGAAGCTGCTGGCTGCAAGAGTTGATGATGTTGACATGAACGGCTTGAGAGATCTGGGAGACCAGCTCAAAGAGAAACTTGGCGATGGTGTGGTAGTTCTTGCATCTGTCAAAGACGGCAAAGTAAGCCTGATGGCAACTGCAACCGATGAGGCACAGAAGAAAGGTGCTCATGCAGGTAACCTGATCAAAGCAATCGCAGCGATCGTAGGCGGCGGTGGCGGCGGACGCCCGGGTATGGCACAGGCAGGCGGAAAGAATCCGGCAGCCGTGGATGATGCCATCAAAGAGGCAGCCAAAGTGGTTGAAAGCCAGATTAAATAAAAAAATGAAAAAAAGGCGAAAAAACTGTTGACAAAAACGGTTTAAGCTCATATAATTTTAGCAGTGCAATAAAATACCCATACAGTTGTATTCTGCACAATACACAACTGGAGGGAGGTTAGGTGTGATACTATGTCAAACGTGATCGTTAAAGAGAACGAGACTTTGGATAGCGCATTGCGTCGTTTCAAAAGAAACTGTGCGAAAGCTGGAATCCAGCAGGAGATTCGTAAAAGAGAGCATTACGAGAAGCCGAGCGTAAAGCGTAAGAAAAAATCCGAAGCAGCTAGAAAGCGTAAATATAATTAAGGATTGTGCGGTGATGCCTTGACTGTAATGGTCAAGGCATTTCTTTTTCCAACACAAAATGAAAAAACGGGGTAATGCATGAGCAATATAATAGCGGATATTTTAAGCAATCGGATCCTGGTCTGCGGTGTTCTAGGATGGGCAGTTGCTCAGATTTTGAAGACCTTGATCTATGCCATGCTTAATAATGAGTTCCGGTTGGAGCGGATGTTTGGAGACGGGGGGATGCCCAGTGCCCATTCGGCAACGGTCAGTTCCATGGCAACGGCTGCAGCGATTGTCTATGGATTCGGATCTTTTGAATTTGCCATTTCAGCCATGCTGGCGATCATCGTCATGCATGATGCTATGGGGGTTCGGATGGAGACTGGAAAGCAGGGAAAAGTCCTCAATGAGATGATTGACTTTCTGCGGACAGAAGGATTTGTGGAAGCATTTAAGAAAAATGACAAAATGTATGAATTCTGGGAGGCAAGCCTGAAGGAATTTGTGGGACACACACCGATCCAGGTGGCAGCAGGCTGTATCCTGGGAATCGTGCTTGCATGTGTGCTTCTGCTGTAATAGGAAGATCAGATAAGGATTGTAGCGGCAACTGGCTGCGACAGTCCTTTTTCTATGGCTTTTATGCATATTTTTTCAAAATACAACTACACATATAACAAAGGGACGTTGAGGTGATATTCTGAAGGTTCTGAAAAAGTTTATTGTGTATATGATGGTGATCAGTCTGCTGTTCCCGATGAATGTACAGGCGGATCAGGTGGTTGCAGATGTGGCGGCACCGCATGCCATTCTCATGGAAGTATCCACGGGAACAGTGCTCATGGAAAAGGCGGCAGACGAGAAGGTGCATCCGGCCAGTGTGACTAAGATTATGACCATGCTTCTTATTATGGAGGCGCTGGAACAAGGAAAAATCGCGCTGAATGATACAGTGACGGTGTCAGAGTATGCAGCATCCATGGGTGGATCGCAGGTCTATCTGGAGCCTTATGAGACCCAGACTGTGGAAACATTGCTCAAATGTGTGGCAGTTGCCAGTGCGAATGATGCTGCGGTAGCTCTTGCGGAACATATCAGCGGCAGTGAAGGTGATTTTGTAAAGAAGATGAATCAAAAGGCAGCAGAACTTGGCATGAAGAATACCCATTTTGTCAACTGCTGTGGACTGGATGATGATGCGCATCTGACGACAGCCAGAGATGTGGCGGTCATGTCCAGAGAAATCCTGAAAAATCATCCGCAGATCCATGAATACTGTACTATTTGGATGGAAAATATCGTACATACCACAGCAAGAGGTGATTTTGAATTCGGGCTTTCTAATACCAATAAGCTGATCAAACAGTATGAGTATGCGACGGGGCTCAAGACCGGTTATACCAGTGTGGCGGGATTCTGCGTCTCTGCCAGTGCAAAGAAAGACAATATTGAGCTGGTGGCAGTCATTATGGGAGGTGCAGACAGTAAGAGCCGGTTCCAGGATGCGATTACGCTGCTGAACAGTGGATTTGCCTGCTGCAGTCTTTACCAGGATACCGATCCGGTTCCTTTACCGGAATTACCGGTAAAAGGAGGCGTGGCGGATACAGTGACGCTGAAATATGCAGGAACATTTTCCTATGTCTTCACAGATGGAACCAATCTGAATCAGATCGAACGGACAATGGAATTAACGGAGGAGATACAGGCTCCGCTGGAAAAAGGATCTGAGGTGGGAAGGCTGGTCTACCGGATCGGGGGCACAGAGATCGGCAATACAAAGATCTTGACGGAACAGGCAGTGGAGCAGGCAGGATTTTCGGATCATCTGTTTCATACGGTACACAGTTTTTTGTTATAAATACGGGATTTTCTTGCGGAACAGATAAAATCTGTGTTATGATAACAGTTATGAAAACTGGAGCAAAAAGAAAACTGGAAATAAAAACCTGGGAAATAAAGACGGATCGACTGAAAAGGACGGATGGATCTCTCAGAATCGTATTCCTGGCAGATCTCCATGACCGTTTGTGGGGAGAGGGACAGGAACAGCTTCTGGAGGCTATAGACAGTCTGAAGGCTGATCTGATACTGGGAGCCGGAGATATGCTGGTGGCAAAGGAGCATGCTGTGAAGATGGAGCATGCGCTTTTGCTGTTTGAAGAACTCACAAAGAGACAGATCCCGATTATTTTGAGCAATGGAAATCATGAATCACGGATGCGCCAGCAGCCTGAGAAATATGAACATCAGTACGAAGCGTATGCTGGACGGCTGACTTCCATGGGGGTTCGGATCCTGTCAGATGAGGCGTGTGAGCTTGTACATGGAAGCAGCAGCGTGAAGATCTATGGTTATGAGATGCCGCTGGAGTATTACCACAAGCTTCGGCAGCCTGTCTATAAAGGGGAAGACCTGGAGCAGAAGTTCGGACGACCGGATGAGAAGCATTTTCATATTCTGATGGCGCACAATCCGGTGTATTTTGATACCTATGCAGCATGGGGGGCGGATCTGACGCTGGCAGGACACCTTCATGGAGGAATCATCCGCATTCCTGGGATTGGAGGCGTGATCACCCCGCAGGTGAAGCTGTTTCCTGAATATGACAGAGGTTTTTTTGAAAGAAACGGAAAATATATGGCAGTCAGTGCAGGATTGGGAGAGCATACAGTTCCCATTCGGATCTTCAATCCACCCCAGCTGATCCTGCTTACAATAGAAGGAGTTGCCTGAAGTATGGCATTATCAGTAAAGATCGAGAGCTTTGAAGGACCGCTGGATCTTCTGCTTCATCTGATCGATGTAAATAAATTCAATATTTTTGATATTCCGATCGTGGAGATCACAGCCCAGTACATGGAGTATCTGAAATCCATGGAGACGGAAGATCTGAACGTGATGAGTGAATTTCTTGTTATGGCGGCTACGCTTCTGGAGATCAAGGCTAAGATGCTGCTGCCGGCAGAAGTGGATGAAGAAGGCGAGGAGATTGATCCTCGTGAAGATCTGGTCCAGAAGCTGCTGGAATACAAGATGTACAAATATATGTCTTATGAATTGAAAGACCGCCTGTCTGTGTCTGGAAAAGTCCTTTATAAGGATCCTACGATTCCAGAGGAAGTGGCTAAATATGAGCAACCGGTGGATCTGGAAGAACTGGTGGGAGATCTGACGCTGACCCGCCTCAATGCGATTTTTCAGTCGCTGATGCGCAGGCAGAATGACAAGATCGACCCTATCCGAAGTAAATTCGGACAGATCGAACAGGAAGAAGTGAGTCTGGATGAGAAGATGATGGATCTTCGAACCTATGCACAGGAGCATGCGACATTCCGCTTTTCGGAGCTGATGCGGGAGCAGAAGGGCAAGATTCAGATGATCGTCACATTTCTGGCAGTGCTGGAACTGATGAAGACCGGTGAACTGACAGTGGTGCAGGAGCATTTGTTTGACGATATGCTGATCACATCACAATTATAGACAGGAGAGACGAGGTACAGGTGTGGAACTGGAAAAATTAGAAGCAACCATAGAAGCGGTGCTGTTTGCCATGGGGAATGCAGTGAGCGTGGAGAAGATCGCTACAGCTATCGGCCATGATACAGAGACAACGAGGAAACTGGTACATCAGATGATGGATCGTTACAATCAGAGAGAAGGCGGACTGGAGATCATCGAGCTTGATGATGCTTTCCAGCTGTGTACCAGACGGGAATATTATGATGCACTGATCCGTGTGGCAAAGCAGCCGAAAAAATATGTACTGACGGATGTACAGCTGGAGGTGTTGTCAATCGTGGCATACAAGCAGCCAGTGACCCGTCAGGAAGTGGAGAAGATCCGCGGTGTCAACTCAGACCATGCACTTAATCGTCTGGTGGAGTACGGGTTGATCGGAGAGGCAGGAAGACTGGATGCTCCGGGAAAACCGATCCTTTTTGGAACAACGGAGGAATTTCTCAGGAATTTCGGTGTGCGTTCCACGGAAGAACTTCCGTCCATTCAGCCGGATCTGGTAGAAGAGATGAAGTCGGAGGCCGAAGAAGAGGTGCAGCTGAAACTGAACCTGTAAGACTTGCAGATAGAGTGGCTGAATAGTGACAAGTTTCTGCGCATAGATTGAAACAAGGCAATGTGCAGGCGGCTTGAATATGAAGAAAAGAAAAAAATGGAAACCATATCTGGTGTGTGTTCTGACAGTGCTTCTTATGATGGAAATAAGCATAAGAGTACAGGCGGAAGGTACACCGGAAAATCTATACGCCCGGTCGGCAGTCCTGATGGATGCGGATACCGGGCGTATTCTTTTTGGAAAAAATGACAACGAAGTTATGCCCATGGCAAGTACGACCAAGATCATGACCCTTCTGGTGACACTGGAGCATGCAGATCTTGATGAGATCGTGGAAGTGTCCGCAAGGGCAGCATCCATGCCGGATGTACAGTTACATATTCGGGAAGGAGAGAGGTATCGCCTGCAGGATCTGTGTTATTCACTGATGCTGGAATCTCATAACGATTCTGCGGTGGCCATTGCAGAGCATGTGGGCGGGACTGTGGAAGGGTTTGCGGCCATGATGAATCAGAAGGCAAAGCATCTGGGGTGCTATCACACGTATTTTATTTCACCAAATGGGCTTGATGCAGAGGATGAACATGGGAAACATTCCACAACTGCAAGAGATCTGGCGCGGATCATGCGCTGTTGTATAAAAAATGAGACATTTCTTTCCATCACCAGAGAGCCTTCCTGGACATTTACAGATATGGACGGAAACAGAAGCTTTACGGTACAGAATAAAAATGCATTTTTACAGATGATGGAGGGAGCTTTGACCGGAAAGACCGGTTTTACAAATGAAGCCGGATACTGCTATGTGGGAGCACTGGAGAGGGGAGAGAAACGGCTGATCACTGTGGTGCTGGCCTGCGGCTGGCCAAACCATAAGACCTGGAAATGGATGGATACAAAGGCACTCATGAACTATGGTCTGGAGGATTATCATAAGGAGACGGTGGGAAGTGACAGGATGGCATTGGAGCCCTTATCCGTGATGGATGGCCAGAAAGAAAAGGTGGAGATCCTGACCGATGCGGCTTTGGAAGATTTCCTGCTGAAAGAGGATGATGAGTTTACCATGAAAGTGATGGTCCCGGATATCCTGAAAGCGCCTGTACAGGCAGGAGAGCTGGTGGGAAGTGTGGTCTACTATATTAATGGGCAGATCGTGGATCTGTTCCCTGTGTATACAGTGTCAGAAGTGAAGAAGATCGATCTGGAATGGAGACTCAGGCAGGTGATCGATCTATGGCAGATGGGAAATATTTTATAAAAATTTTAGTATTTTATGCAGAAAAATGCTTGGCAGATCAGAAAAAATCAAGTACACTGAATAACAGATATAATACGTTCAGGTGTCAGTTCGACACAAAGTTCCCAGAAGAGACGATATTGAGAAAAGAAAGGAAATATATGACATATGAAGAATTTTTAAGTGGGCTTGAGAAGGCTATTTTTGTGCAGAGAAGAGAAGAGGAGACGATCAAACGGGTACAGGTGCTGAAAAATAATGGAGTACAGCTGGATGGATTTTCCTGTGTGATGGAAGGACACCGGGAGCAGCCGACAGTGTACGTGAATCATTATTTCAGGGAAGATGTGACAAAGGAGGATCTGTGTACGTTGGCAGCGATGGTTTTGAAGATCCAGAGGGACAGCATGCTGCATCAGACTGGAGATTTCGAGATGCTTCTGGATTATGAGAAGATGAAAAAAAGAATCTATTGTCGCCTGATCTCCCGAAATAAGAATGAAGACCTTCTGAAGACAGTTCCATGGATTCCCTGGATGGATCTGGCAATCGTGTTTTATATGGAGATTCCGGGAAAATTGATCAAAAATGCCACTGCCCTGATCCGGACAGCACATATGGAACGTTGGAAAATAACAGAAGACCAGCTCTTTGAACGGGCAAAGAAGAATCTGCAGAGACGAGGATTCCGCATGGTCGCCATGACGGAATTCCTGGGAGATCAGGTGGAATGCCCGGACGCAGAAATGTATATTCTGAATACGAAAAAGCCGGAATTTGGTGCGGCTGTGTTTGTGGATTCTCAGGTGCGCCGCATCTGTGCCCGGCAGATCGGTGGAAGCTATTATATTCTGCCCAGCAGTATTCATGAACTGATCCTTCTGCCGGACAAGGTGGATTATGAGCGCAAAGAGCTGGACGAACTGGTAAGGCAGGTCAACAGCCAGTGTGTAGAAGCGGAAGATTTTCTCAGCGATCATGCCTATTATTATAATGCGCAGAAAGATCGGATAGAATTCTAAATAAACGGAATAACCCGGGGGGAAAAACAGCCCAGAGACAATTCGCAAAACCGCCCTGCGGGCTTACTGTTTTGCTGATGTGCGGGAACGGAACAGCCCAGAGACAATTCGCAAAACCGCCCTGCGGGCTTACTGTTTTGCTCATTATGGGGCTCTCGCCCCATAGCTTTACAAAAACAGACTTTTACAAGCAAGCTTGATCAGTCTGTTTTGTGTAAATCTATTCTTCTCTGTGCTGTTTAGAAAAATATTACAAAAATATTACAAAAAACATTTGCTTATTTCCTCAACATGGTGTATGATAGTTGAGGTAATAAGCCAAGCACCTGTAGCTCAGCTGGATAGAGCACGGGCCTCCGACGCCCGGTGTCGCAAGTTCGAATCTTGTCAGGTGCATTTTTTATATTCAAAAATAATAAAAGGAGATGTTTATGGAGTTGAAGAACCTGAAAGAATTATTGCAGATGTACAAAAAGTACACGATCACCGGTATGGCTGTTTTTGCAACAGCAGCAGTACTGACAACTGGCTGTGGAACAACGAAGACCGGAGATGCTGCAGAGGGAACAACAGGTGCAACGAATGAGACAACGGAGGAAGACGCGAATGAGCTGATTGAGAACACTCATGCTTCGATAGAGCGTCTTGTTACAAAATATCTGGACTGTATTATCAACGGAGATACAGATACACTGGCAACGATCACAGATGAGCTGACCGATGAGGACAAGGCCAAGATTGTTTCCCGTGCGACTGCATATGACTCTTATGAGAATATGGTCTGCTACACAAAGGATGGTCCGGAAGAGGATTCCTACATTGTGTTCCTGTGTTTTGATATCAAACTGAAGGATTTCCTGAAGGTGGAGACATTGGTTCCGGATATTCAGTGTCTGTATGTGACACCGAAGGATGAGGATGGCAGTCGTTATATCCGTTACAGCAATGTGGAAGAAGACGAAGAGCTTCAGGCCTATGTAAAGCAGCTTGAGGAAGATCCGGAAGTAAAGGCACTGTATGCGGATATGCAAAGCCGCTATCAGGAAGCACTGGAGAACGATGAGGCACTGAGAACCTTTATGGAAAAAGTGACTACTGGTTCTGGAAGTGATGAGGTAGAAGCAGGTGAAGAGCAGACAGAGGAAGCTGCTGCAGAAGAGACCACGGAAGAACAGCCGGAGGAGACTCAGGAGGAAAGTGTTGAGACTGGTGAGGCTCAGGCACAGAACCGTGAGACCCGTGTGAAAGAAAGCGTTAATGTTCGTTCCGATGCAACAACTGATTCTGATCGAATTGCATTGGCTTATCAGGGTGATGCAATCACTGAGATCGAGTCTTATGACAATGGCTGGAGTAAGGTTGAGTACAAAGGTCAGACTGGATATGTGAAGACAGAGTTCCTGGAATAGTAAAAAAAGAATAGAATGATAAAAAGCTCCATACCCTAGTATTGATTACGAGGGAAAGGAGCTTTTTTATGTTATCAGAAGCAGACAGAGCGGTGCTGGATGAGAGTTTCCAGAATACAAGGATGGCCGGTGAGGCGATCCATATGGTGATCGGCAAGGTAGAGGATGAGGATCTGGCACTGGATCTGAATCGTCAGGCCTGCCGTTTTCTGCAGTACGAGGAGAAACTGCAGCAGATGTATGCCAGAGAGCATGAGACGCCGCCGCGGGATCATGTGGTGGACAAGACCATGCTGTGGGGCGGTATTCAGATGAATACGCTGATGGATGACAGTACGGAAAAACTGGCAGATATGATGATCCAGGGAAATACAAAAGGCATGACAGAATTGATGAAGACGGTCAAGGAAAACCGGACTGCCGCACGGGAATATTGCGAGATTGCAAAAGAAATCGCAGACTTTGAGGAGAAAAATATCGAAAAACTGAAAGCATATCTGAAGTAAGATAGACTGGTAATCAGTGACATATTTTGGTATAATCAAGAGCGTATGGCGGCAGTGAAAAGAGATCTGCCGCCATCAAAGAAAGGATTACATATATGTTACGTTTGAATAAATATTTAAGTGAAGCGGGCGTCTGTTCCCGAAGAGAAGCAGACCGTCTGATCGAGCAGGGAAGAGTGAAGGTGGATGGCACACCGGCAACGGTAGGTATGCAGGTGGATGAACATGCCCAGATAACCGTAGATGGAAAAGCAGTGGGTGAGAAAAAGCAGAAAACCATTCTGATTGCGGTAAATAAGCCAAGAGGAATCGTCTGCTCAGAAGCGCATCAGGGAAATGACACCAATATTATTGAGTTTTTGCAGTATCCCAAGCGGATCACTTATATGGGAAGACTTGACAAGGATTCTGAGGGTCTGCTGCTTATGACCAACCGTGGTGACCTGATCAATGAGATGATGCGGGCAGCCCATTATCATGAAAAAGAGTATGAGGTGGTGGTAGACCGTCCATTTACAGATCGTTTTCTCAACGATCTGGCAGCGGGTGTCTACTTAAAAGAGCTGGATGTGACCACCAGACCATGTCAGGTACAGCGGCTTGGAAAACGTAAATTTTCTATTGTTCTGACCCAGGGACTGAACCGCCAGATTCGCAGAATGTGCGGCGAACTGGGGTATCATGTGCAGGAGCTGAAGCGGACCCGGATCATGAATATACGTCTTGGACACTTGAAGACCGGCACCTGGAGAAATGTGACCGAGGAAGAACTGCAGGAACTTCTGTATCTGCTGGAAGAGTCCGGGGCAGAAGCAGCAGAGACAGCAGAGACAGCAGAGACGGAAGGAGCAGAATAAGATGGACAAGATTGCCCGTATGAGAGAGCTGGGGGAACTTTTGAGAAATGCCTCCAGAGCGTACTATCAGCAGGATCGGGAGATCATGAGCAATCTGGAATATGATAAGCTGTATGACGAGCTGGAGGCACTGGAGAAGGAGACGGGAACCGTGCTGGCAGGTTCACCCACAGTGACTGTCGGTTATGAAGCGGTGGATGAGCTTCCCAAGGAACGCCATGAGTCACCTATGCTGTCTCTGGATAAGACAAAGGATGTAAATGAACTGGCAGCATTTGCGGGGGAGCATGAAGTATTGCTGTCCTGGAAGCTGGATGGACTGACAGTTGTGCTTACTTATGAAAATGGGGAACTCTCCAAGGCTGTCACCAGAGGAAATGGAGAGATCGGAGAGGTTATCACCAACAATGCCAGGGTATTTCGGAATATTCCACTGAACATTGCCCATAAAGGCGAGACGATTCTTCGAGGTGAGGCGGTGATCCGATATTCCGATTTTGAAAAGATCAATGCAGAGATTGCCGATGAAGCAGCGAAATACAAGAATCCCCGTAATCTCTGCAGCGGCTCAGTGCGCCAGTTGAATAATGAGATCACGGCAAAGAGAAATGTCTATTTCTACGCATTCGCACTGGTGAAAGCTGACGGTGTGGATTTCCACAATTCCAGAGAGCAGCAGTTCTTATGGATGAAAGAACAGGGCTTTGATGTGGTGGAATATAAAAAAGTGACCGGAGCGGGTATTCCGAAGGCTGTACAGGAATTTTCCGAGGCAATCGTACACAATGATTTTCCATCGGACGGTCTGGTAAGCACATATGAGGATATTGCCTATGGTCAGTCCCTGGGAAGAACAGCCAAGTTTCCAAGGGATTCCTATGCGTTCAAATGGAAGGATGAACTTCGTGAGACAGTGCTTGAGAAGATTGAATGGAGTCCGTCCCGAACAGGACTCATCAATCCGGTGGCAGTCTTTGAGCCGGTAGAACTGGAAGGCACCACAGTCAGCAGAGCATCGGTTCATAATATCAGCATTGTAAGAGCCCTGAAGCTTGGTATTGGCGATCACATTACGGTTTATAAAGCAAATATGATCATTCCACAGATCGCAGAGAATCTGACCCAGAGTGGTAACCTGATCATTCCGGATGTCTGCCCGGTGTGCGGCGGTGAGGCGAAGATCATCAAGAGTAATGATGTGGAGTCACTGTATTGCATGAATCCAGACTGTCAGGCGAAAAAGATCAAGGCATTTACTTTGTTTGTGAGCAGGGATGCTATGAATATTGATGGACTCTCCGAGATGACGCTGGAGAAGTTTATTGGCTGCGGATTTATCCGGGAGTATGCGGATATTTTTCATCTGGATCGTTACCGGGATGAAATTGTGACCCTGGAAGGATTTGGAGATAAATCTTATAATAATCTGATGAACAGTGTGGAACAGGCAAGACATACCACGCTGCCAAGAGTGATCTACAGTCTGGGAATCCCGAATATTGGGCTTTCCAATGCCAAAATGATCTGTAAGGAATATAAAAATGATCTGGAGAAGATCCGCAGGGCAACAGCGGAAGAATTAAGCGCGATTGCAGGTATCGGCGGTGTGATCGGCACCAGTGTGGAAGAATACTTCAAAGATGAAGAGCATAACCGGTGGCTCAATGATCTGATGAAAGAACTGGAACTGGAGCAGAATCAGGAGCCTGAAGGAGAACAGACGCTGGATGGAAAGATATTTGTCATCACTGGAAGTCTGGAACATTTTTCTAATCGGAATGAGCTGAAGGAACTGATCGAGTCCAAAGGAGGAAAGGTGACAGGAAGCGTTACCTCCAAGACCAGTTATCTCATCAACAATGATCTGTTGTCTGGTTCATCAAAAAATAAAAAAGCAAAAGATCTGGGAGTGGAGATCATCTCTGAGCAGGATTTTCTGGATCGATTTTCATAAAGCATAGGAGGAGCATAATCAAATGGATAATCTGGAAAATATTGACGTATCAAATATGGATGTTTCGACGATGTCAAAAGTAATTGAAAGACTGTGGCCCAAATTTCTGGACGCAGGCATGAATATTGTCTGGGCTGTGCTTATTCTGATCGTTGGATTAAAACTGATCAGTATTTTAAGAAAGTTTCTGAAGAAGACGCTTCTCCGTGGAAATGTGGATACCGGCGTGGTACAGTTTCTGGATGCGCTGGTGAAGATCTCTGCATGGACGGTTCTGATATTGTCACTGCTTGGACATTTTGGCATTCAGACTACCTCTTTTATTACGATTCTTGGATCGGCAGGAGTTGCTATCGGTCTTTCTCTGCAGGGAAGCCTCTCAAACTTCGCAGGTGGCATTCTGATTCTGATTATGAAGCCTTTTCAGGTAGGACATTATATCAATGCCTGTGGATGTGAAGGAACGGTCGCAGAGATCTCCCTGTTCTGTACGACTTTACATACGGTGGACAACCGCAATGTGGTCATTCCCAACGGTACGTTGTCCAATAGTAATATTGTGAATTTTTCTGCCAATGAGACCCGCCGTGTGGATATGAGCGTAGACGTGGCCTATGGCTCGGACCTGAAAGCGGCAAAAGCACTGATCGAGAGCATTTTATCAGAGGATGATAAGATTCTGAAAGACCCGGCATGGACCGTTGCTGTTGATAATCTGGGAGACAGTGGAATTACGATCCTGATCCGTCCATGGGTGAAAGCTGCTGATTACTGGGATGTAAAATGGCGGACACTGGAACGGGTACATGACCGTCTGACAGAAGCAAATATCGATATTCCTTTCCCGCAGATGACAGTTCATCTGGAAAAATAATGTAAAGAGGGGTATACTGGAGACAAGGCACAAAGGAGAGCGACAAACGTATGGCAAAACTGTTTAAGGTATTAAAGAGCCGAACCGTGCTGGTGGGGCTTGCAATTCTCATACAGGCAGCCTGGTATATTCTGTTTTTGAGACAGCTGACCAGCTACTCTGTATTTATCAATGGATTTTTCCGGGTCTTAAGTGTGGTGATCGTGTTATATCTGATCCGCAAGGATGAAAATTCGGCCTATAAGATCGCATGGATCATCCTGATCATGCTGATCCCGCTGTTGGGTGGTATCCTGTATGTGCTGGTCGGAAACAAGAAGCCAAGCAAAAAGATTGCCCAGAAAATGGCATTGGTCAAAGATGGCATGAAAGATACCATGAAGCAGAATGAGGAGATTCTTGCAGAAGTCAGAGCACAGGATGCGAATGTGGCAGGCTCTATGAATTATCTGGGAACCCTTGGCCGTTATCCGGTGTGGAAACATACCGCGGTGAAATATTTCCCCATCGGTGAAGAGATGTTCGCATCTATGCTGGAAGATCTGAAGAAGGCAGAACATTACATTTATCTGGAATATTTTATCATTGAGCAGGGAATCATGTGGAACTCGATCCTGGAGATCCTGGAACAGAAAGTAAAAGAAGGCGTGGAAGTGCGTCTGATCTATGATGATGTGGGGTGTGTGGACCGTCTGCCGATCCATTATACAAAGCTGATGGAGAACAAAGGCATCAAATGTATGGCATTTAACCGGTTCGTACCGTTTCTGTCACTGGCCATGAACAATCGTGATCATCGGAAAATCCTGGTGATCGATGGTTATATCGGTTATAGCGGCGGAATCAATCTGGCAGATGAATATATCAATGAAAAAGCGAGATTCGGTCACTGGAAAGATACAGGAGTGCGTCTTTTGGGAGAAGGTGTGTTCAATCTCACGATCATGTTTCTGGAGATGTGGAATGCATTTCAGAAGCCGGATTTTGATTATGAAGCCTTCCGTCCTCACAGATGGCACCCGGAGACTTTTAAGACAGATGGTTATGTGATTCCTTATGCGGACACGCCTCTTGACAACGAAGAGCTGGGAGAAAATGTATATATCAACATTCTCAATCAGGCAAAAGATTATGTATATATTGCAACACCGTATCTGCTTATCAGCGATGAGATGGAGCGTGCGTTGTGTCTGGCAGCCAAGCGGGGTGTGGATGTACGGATATTGATGCCGGGCATTCCGGATAAGCCTATGGTCTTTTATATGGCAAAATCTTATTATCCGCCGCTTCTGGAGGCTGGTGTCAAGATTTATGAATATACGCCGGGATTTGTCCATGCTAAGTCCTATGTGTGTGATGACCAGATCGGAACTGTAGGCAGCATCAATATGGATTTCAGAAGTCTTTACCTGCATTTTGAGTGCGGAACGATGCTCTATCAGTGTGAGGCAATTCATGATATTAAGACTGATATGGAGCAGTGTTTTGAACAATGTCATCAGGTGACTATGGGGGACTGCCGCCAGGGCGTGATCGGTGGATTGTTCACCAGTGTATTGAGGGTACTGGCACCCTTGATGTAACAGGAAAATACCATAAGTGAAATACAACCAATAAAATATACAGAGGCTGAATAAATTATGAACGTATTATTTTTTCTGACACCGAAAAGTGAAGTTGCATATTTGAAAGATGAATGGACCCTGCGACAGGGAATTGAGAAGCTGGAATACAGCGGATATACTGCAATTCCCATGATCGACAAGGAGGGACATTACCTTGGGGTGGTAACGGAAGGCGATTTCCTTTGGACACTGAAAAAACGTTATGATATGAACTTAAAAGAGGCAGAAAATGTCTCAATCCTCACAGTGGAGCGTCGGATGGAATTCCGCCCGGTATCCATCAATGCGTCCATGGAGGATCTGATCCAGACAGCCATGAACCAGAACTTTGTTCCGGTCATTGACGATAAAAAAATATTCATAGGCATTGTCACCAGAAAGGATATTATCAAATTCTGTTTTGACACCTATGTAAAGACAGGCAAGGAGGAAAAAACATTATGAAATTAAAAGATCTTCAGGATGCAATGATCGCAGCCATGAAAGCGAAGGATAAACCGAGAAAGGACTCTATCTCCGCACTGGTATCGGCAGTGAAAAAAGCAGGTATCGATGCAGGATGCCGTGACGATATTCCGGAGGATATGGTCAATCAGGTCGTATTAAAAGAGCTGAAAAGCGTTAAAGAGCAGATCGACACCTGCCCGGCTTCCAGAGAGGATTTGCTGGCAGAGTACAAGGCCCGTTACGATGTGATGGGTGAATTTGCTCCGAAGCTCTTAAGCGCAGAGGAAGTAAAAGAGATCCTCACCAGCAAATTTGCTGACGTGCTGGCAACCAAGAATAAAGGTATGATCATGAAGACCGTTATGGGTGAGCTGAAAGGCAAAGCAGATGGTAAAGTGATCAATCAGGTAGTGGCAGAACTGACGAAATAAAAATCTTTTTAGGGAAGACTACTAAGATGAGGCGGGGTATGAAGAAAATCCTTTCCGAGTTTCTTTTTGGGCAATTCTTGTGCAGTACGAGCCTTGGTTGCCCATTTACTTCCTTAGGGGAAGCTTTTTTTGTCAATTAGTGGACAGCCTGCACCTCTTAAGTAATCTATTGCCCAATATCATACTCACGGGAAGCTTTCCTTGTCAATTATTGGGCAGTTTGCACCTTTTCAAGTACTCTATTGCCCAATAGCTTCCTTACAGAAGTACTTTCTGGCTCTTGTTGGACAATTTCTGTAGAAGTAAAAAATCAGGAGTATATCAATGCCCTGAGTACTATGGATTGGATTCAGAAGAAAATGAAAATGACTACGTTACCAATGACAGTGACGACTCTGTGTTATCTGGAACAGAACGACAATTACCTGATGATGCACAGAGTTAAGAAAAAGCAGGATATGAATCAGGATAAATGGATTGGAGTGGGCGGTCACGCAGAGGACTATGAAAGCCCTGAGGACTGTCTGCTTCGTGAAGTACAGGAAGAGACCGGTCTGACTCTTACAGACTATCGCTTTCGGGGTATTGTGACCTTTGCTATGAAGAATGCGGAGACGCAGTATATGTGTCTCTATACAGCCACGGGCTGGACAGGCAGGATGAAGGAAGACTGCCCGGAAGGCAATCTGGAGTGGGTCAGAAAAGATCAGATCCATACCCTTGATCTGTGGGAAGGGGATAAAGTATTTTTCCGTCTGCTCACAGATGAGGTGCCGTTCTTTTCACTGAAGTTATATTATGAGTCTGATGAACTGAAAGAATGCGTGTTGAATGGGAAAAATCTGGATTGGAAAGCCTTTTTGAATATTTAAAAATTTCAAAATAATTTCAAAAAGTGGTTGACATTTCTTCAAAACAGGCATAGAATACAAACAAGTTCAAGAGAACATAACAAAATACTAAAACCGATGAGAAAGAGAAGTAAGCTTTCAGGCAAAGTTACAGAGAACTGCAGGTGGTGGGATTGCAGTATGGAGCAGATTGCTGAATGGCCTTTCGAGGGCGGCCCGAAATGTAAAGAGTAGGAACCGTCGGGAACCAAACCCGTTATCAATGAGGAGTGTATGACAGTACACCGAAAGTGGACAGCAATGTCAAGTTGAGTGGTACCGCGATTATAAGATATTTATAACCGTCTCAAGCAGAAAAAGCTTGGGACGGTTTTTTTGTATAATAAAAACGAAGGGCAGCCGTTTCAAGCCAGTGAAACAGCCCTGAATTTTTTGAATAGTGGAGGAAAAAGACATGAAAAAGAAAGTAGTGAGCGTAGTACTGGCAGCAGCAATGACAACAACTCTGGTAGCAGGATGTGGAAGCACCGGTTCTGCAGACACCGCAGCAGATACTTCCGCAGAGGCAGCTGAAGATACGGAAGCAACAGACACGGCAGACACCACCGAAGCAGCAACCGGAGATACCATTAAAGTAGCCGTTGTAAAACAGATGGATCATGCATCTCTGGATGAGATCGCCAATGCAGTTGAGGAAGAGCTGGATACTATCGCAGCAAAGAACGGAGTAACTATTGAATATGAGACTTATTCCGGACAGGGTGATCAGTCAGTTCTGAATCAGATTGGAACGCAGGTGGTCTCCGAGGATGTAGATGTGATTATTCCGATCGCAACACTGGCAGCACAGGTGATGGCAAATTGTGCAGAAGAGACACAGACACCGGTTGTATACGCAGCAATTTCTGATCCGGATGCAGCAGAGCTTACCGGAATTGACTATGTAACGGGTACTTCTGATGCACTGAACACCGATTTTATCATGGATATGATGTTCAAACAGAACCCGGATGTACAGAAAGTCGGACTTCTCTACTCTCTGTCCGAGGCAAACTCCACAAAGCCGATCGCGGATGCAAAAGCATATCTGGATGAGAAGGGAATTGCTTACGAAGAGAAGACAGCAAGCACCAATGATGAAGTTATCACTGCAGCAAGCGCACTGGTCGCAGATGGTGTGGATGCAGTATTTACTCCTACCGATAACGTGATCATGGCAGCAGAGCTGGCAATCTATGAGACCTTCGCAGATGCAGGTATTCCGCATTACACGGGAGCTGATTCCTTCGTAAGAAATGGTGCATTTGCTACCTGTGGCGTGAACTACACTGATCTTGGACATAAAACCGCTGATCTTGCATATGAGGCAGTAACCGCTGGCATGGCAGACATGGATGACTACTATCTGATGGATGGCGGCATCATCACAGTCAACACTGAGACAGCAGCAACACTTGGAATTGACTATTCCGCATTTAATGACATAGGAGAGGTTGTGGAAGTAACCACTACCGAGGAGTAAAAAATGGTTTATGTGATTCAGACAGCCCTTGAGCTGGGCTTTATGTATGCGTTGGTAGCTATGGCTCTTTTCTTAAGCTACCGGATCCTGGATATTGCGGATCTGACCACGGACAGCGGATTTGTCCTGGGAGCAGCAGTATCCGTAACGGTGGCAGCCGCAGGACATCCGTTCCTGGCAATCCTGGCAGCGATGGCTGCCGGATCCTGTGCCGGATTTGTGACAGCATTTTTGCAGACCAGACTGGGTGTTCCGTCTATTCTGGCAGGAATCGTTACAAACACAGGTCTCTATACGGTGAACCTGATGGTCATGGGATGGAGCTCCAATGTCAGTCTCTTAAAGCAGAGTACATTGTTTACCATGATGAAAGAGACCGGGATTGGAGGCACATGGTATAAGCTCATCCTGGCAGCCGGAATCACGATCCTGGCCGGACTCTTCCTGGTATGGTTTCTGGGAACCCGTATCGGACTGAGCATCCGGGCCACTGGAGATAATGCAGACATGGTCCGTGCATCCTCCGTCAATCCAGTATTTACTATTACCGTTGGTCTTTGCATTTCCAATGCACTGACCGCACTGTCCGGCGCAGTGGTCGGACAGTATCAGAAATCCGCCGATATCAACGGTGGAACCGGAATTGTTGTGATTGGTCTTGCATGCCTGATCATTGGTGAGACGCTGATCGGACGAAGATCCATGGCAAGAAATGTACTCGCAGCGCTGATCGGAAGTATTGTATATCGTTTTATCTATGCGATCATTCTGAAGACGGGAATTGTTCCCATCGAGTGCCTGAAGCTTGTGACAGCCATTGTGGTTGCACTGGCGATTGCAGGACCGGAACTGAAGAAGTGGGCCGCTTTCCAGAAACGGAAGATGAGTGCAACAGCCAGAAGAGGGGGAAAATGATATGCTAAGACTGGAAAATATCAAAAAGACCTTTAATCCTGGTACCGTCAATGAAAAATGTGCACTGCAGGGGTTGTCCCTTTATCTGAAGCCGGGAGATTTTGCAACCATCATTGGTTCCAATGGAGCAGGAAAATCTACAATGATGAATGCCATTGCAGGTGTATTTTATGTGGATGAAGGTTCTGTGATCCTGGGTGGAAAGGATATTACCTTCACTCCAGAATATAAGAGAAGCCGCGTGATTGGTCGTCTCTTTCAGGATCCCCTGAAGGGAACAGCTCCTCATATGACCATTGAGGAAAATCTGGCGCTGGCATATCTTCGTACTTCCCGAGGAAATGCGCCGTTCAGTCGTGTATCCAAAAAAGATAAGGATTTTTTCAGAGAACAGTTGTCGCAGCTTCATATGGGGTTGGAAGACCGGATGAAGAATCCAGTGGGACTCCTGTCCGGCGGACAGCGTCAGGCACTGACACTTCTGATGGCAACCATGGTTCCTCCAGATTTGTTATTGCTGGATGAACATACAGCAGCACTGGATCCGGGAACTGCGGATAAAGTGTTAAAACTGACACAGGAGATCATTGAGAAAAATCATACCACCTGTCTGATGGTGACTCACAATATGCAGCAGGCATTGAGCATGGGTAATCGGACATTGATGATGGATGATGGAAAGATCGTTCTCGATGTAGAAGGAAAAGAACGGGAAAATATGACCGTGACCGATCTTCTGGAAAAATTCCACACAAAAGCAGGAAAAGATCTGGACAATGACCGAATCCTGCTGTCGATGGGGAAATAGAAAATTTATTATGTAGTCTTTAGAACCTGGAGTGCTTCCTGAAGAAGTGCTTCAGGTTTTTTCTGTTGTGGAGATATTGAGGAATCAAAAAGAAAAAAATGCCAGCAGAACCGATGAGGATAGGGCCATTATTGGAAAAATACCCTGATATGATAGATCCATTATTTCTGTATTATAGAAGTAATAAACTTATATTATTCACGGCACAGTCGTGTAAGTGGCTGAAAGCCACATAATTTCTTTGCGACCAACTGATCAAGGCACCACTTATGAATTTGGTGAAGAAAGAGCCTTATGCGGCTTATATTACCATAAACAAAGGTGAGATCTATATTCCGGATGAGATTGCGGCAAAATCCTATGGTCTTGATGGAGATATGACAGAGATATTGGAACGACTGAAAGAGGCTTCGGAAGAAAGAAACGAAGGATGGAGGAAATGAAAATGAGCATGTATGAAAACTTGGTTATGCAGACGCAGATGAATTATTCCAGATATTACGGAACGTATGCCGCCGGAAAAACTCCGGTCAGATTAAGCGACAGAGAAGCACTGCCTTACGAAAAGCAGATTGAGAAATTGATCGAAAAAATAAAAGAAGCAGATTGCATTGTAGTTGGAGGAGCCTCTGGACTGTCCTCCGCGGGAGGCGGGGATTTTTACTATGAGGATACGCCGTCCTTTCGCCGTTATTTCGGGAAGTTTGCAGAAAAATATGGGTTTCAGGGAGCGTTTGCAGGCATGGGGTATCCATATAAGACCCGCGGGGAATTCTGGGCTTATCTGGCTACCTTCCTGCATACGACGCAGACTGCGCCCATTAGGGAACCCTATCTGGATCTGGACACCATTTTGCAGGGAAAAGATTTCTTTATTCTGACTACGAATCAGGACACACAGTTTGTCAAGATTTATCCGGAGGAGAAGGTGGCACAGATTCAGGGGGATCACCGCTTTTTCCAGTGTTCCAGACAGTGTTGCGACCGGACATGGGATGCGATAAAGCCGGTAGAAAAAATGATAGAGGCCATGGGAGATGGTACAAGCATTCCCGAAGAGTTGATACCGCGCTGTCCGGTCTGCGGCGAGGAAGCGTTTCCGTGGGTGCGTGGTTACGGTAATTTCCTGCAGGGAAGAAAATACGATGAACAATATCAGAAAATTTCGAAGTATATCATGAACAACAAAGAGAAAAAGATACTCTTCATGGAACTGGGAGTGGGGAGAATGACACCGATGTTTATACAGGAACCTTTCTGGAACCTGACGCTGAACCTTCCGGATGCCTATTATATTGCCGTAAACGCACAATATGATTTCCTGCCAAAAGACATAGAGGAAAAGGGAATGGTCATTAAGGGAGATATTGCAAAAGTGCTGAAAGATGCTGCAAAAAGGGTGTGAAAAAATGGACAGCTTTTTTAAAGATACGCTTCCGAACAACAGAGCCTTTAGCGAGATGCTTCGTCCAGCAAAGGAACAGGTAAAACATCTGTCACCGGATAACATAGCCCAAAGAAGCGGAGCAGTCTTTCACGAAAGTGATGGAGTATTGGAGTTACAAAGCCTGAACCAAACGGTTCGGATTACAGTTCCTGAATATACATTTTCTCCCAGGCTTGAGGAATGGCATCAACTGGTGATTCTTCATTATTTGGCTCTGGCAGATGGGACTGCGATTTCTGATCAGGTCATTACGTTTGGAGGATTAAAGGATGGTCTTATCAGAGGGACGAAGTTTGACCATGACATGGAAAAGGAACTTCAGAGATTTCTGAATGGAAAAACACCGGATTGCATTCGGAAGATCTGCAAAGGCCTTGGGGCAGAATTTGCAGACAGCAATGCCGATCTGTGTGCAGTATTTCACTTTCTGCCAAACTATCCGGTCTGGTTGAAGATATGGTTTGCGGATGAAGAGTTTGAAGCGTCCGGGAAACTTTATCTTAGCAGAAGCGCCGACCACTATCTGACTATGGAGGACGCGGTTACGGTTGGAGAAATTCTGCTGTCGAAATTGAAGGCACAGGAGAGTGACAAAGCTGAAACGTCCTTGGATAACAGAAAGTGATCGTTTTGGTTTTGGTATATTGCTTCTATAAATCTACAGAATCTCTTCCCGCTGGTCATGGATCAGAAAGGTTTCCAATCCTCCCTTGATAAATTGATCAATGGTCTGTTGGATTTTCGTCCAGTCGCTGCAATGATTTTTGAGCATCATGCGGTTGATCGCAAGGCATCCGTTCATCTGAAAATAAAAGACAGCTTCTGCCTGTTCAAAGGTCAGAAGGCTGTTTTTCATCAGGCGTGTAATGAAATCCTCCTTGCCGAGATCCGCCAGCTTTTCCAGCATCCGGGCGGCAGTGACATCATCAAAGAACAGCACCTGATAATGGGATGCAGAACGGATTTTTTCACAGAACGGATAAGTGCAGTTTAACTTGTAAGGACAGAGTACATGATCCAGAACGCTTAATGTATCTGAAAGAAAATCCTCTAAAATGTCGTTCAGAACATCGTCGATATCGTAATAATGAAGATAGAAGGTACCCCGATTCATTTCGGCTTTTTTGCATATTTCTGTCACAGTAATTTTACTGTAGGGTTTAGTTTTCAGCTCTTCTAGCAGGATATCTTTAATAGTTTGGCATGTGTATCTGGTGCGACGGTCGGTTTTCTGTATTTTTTCCATAGAATCTCCTTTGGTTTCTATACAATTTTTAAATTTTGTTCAGAAACATATCAATGTGAAAACATTGACGATTGAATTATCGGATAGGTTTATTATAATTAGTTTGACGTTAAAAATCAACAGTATGTTCAGAAAAAGGACATGATGTATAAAAGAAAGGAGTAAACATAATGGGACATATCATAGCAGTTGCAGGAAAAGGCGGTGTAGGGAAAACAACATTGACAGGCCTGCTGATTCAGTATTTGTGTGAAAGTGGGAAAAAACCGGTGCTGGCAGTGGATGCTGACGCAAATGCGAACCTGAATGAGGTTCTTGGTGTGGGGATCAAATGCACACTGGGAGAACTGCGGGAGGAAATTGAAAGAGCCGGTGTGGACAGCCGCTATCAGATCCCTGTTGGAATGACGAAGCAGGCATATCTGGAAGCACGGTTGGCAGATGCCATCACAGAGGAAGATGATTATGATCTGATGGTAATGGGACGCACACAGGGGCAGGGCTGTTATTGCTTTGTGAACGGTCTGGTACAAACACAGATACAGAAGCTGCAGAGCAACTATCCATATGTGGTGGTAGATAATGAGGCCGGCATGGAGCATATCAGCAGGGGACTGATTCCGACAATGGAAATTGCCATTTTAGTCAGCGACTGTTCCAGAAGAGGTGTGCAGGCAGCAGGCAGAATTGCGGCATTGATGAAAGAACTGAATTTCAAACCGAAAACGGTGGGATTGATTGTGAACCGGGCTTCGGAAGGAAAGCTTGATGCAGGAACTATGGAAGAAGTTGAAAAACAGGGATTAACACTTTTGGGCGTTGTGCCGCAGGATCAGGACGTGTATCAGTATGACTGCGATGGAAAACCGATCGTCCGGCTTCCGAAGGATTCGCCTGTACGCAGTGCGCTTCATGATATTGTGCAGAAGCTGGGCTTATAGAAGACAGGGCAGATCTGGATGCAAATCTGGGATTGGCATTAGGGTTTCCGGAGGATATGGTAGATTCTATCGAGCCTATTTCTAAAATGCGAAAAAAGATCAAGGAACGAACATATGACTGCAGCCCGGAGTTGGTAAAAGAAGTGAAAGACATTGTACAGAGAATGAGAGGAGAAAACTTATGATTGCTTTCGGATGTGAAGATAAAAACAGATCACCAATCATCGAGGACAGGATCTGCCCAAAATGCGGCAGGGACATAGAAGTATTTTTGTTGGGAGGAAGAATCATGGAGGATGCGGTCTGTGAATGTGGTTATGTGATCGAGGCGCAGGAACCGATATTGAAGGTAACAGACCGTAAGAAAGAAAACTAAAGGTCAGGAGGATGAAAAATTGCCGTTTGATTATGCGAGAGACAATATGGAGAGAAGGCCGTATGAGTTTTATATAGAGGAATACCGGCAGGCCGATCCTATAGAGATCAGTAATCGACTGGGTATTGCATATGACGTTCAGAAATCGGAGTTTACCATATTTTTTATGGGTGTTAATTACTATGTTACCTATCCGGATTTTCGGGTAAGTCATGAAGAATCGGAAATGTGTTTTTATCCGCTGGAAGAAATACAGCATATCCAGAGCGGACATATGCATAATCAGGTATTGGAAGATTTTCTTTTGATGTTGATTATCTGGAAGGTACATTGGACGGTAAGCTCTTCTGGGCGCAGCCGCTGAACACCGGCGGATACCATGTGATCTGGGACGCAGATGATTCTGATGGTAAACAAAATCGTTTATGTTCCGGATCACGGATATTACTACATCAGAGACATTCTGGATGCATACAAATCCGATTTTTAAAATTCTACTTGTATTATCCACACAGCGTGTGGTATTATCATATTTATAATCAGTAAATCATAAAATCTATCTCAATTCGAGAGAAAGATTCCTATAAAAAACAAACAAATAGTTGTATTTTGCTCAACAAAAAGTAGTGACAATTATTTGTTTATATTATAAAATATACAAAGGAAGGGACTTAAATGGGGGAAAAGGATATTGCAGAAAAAATACTACTGGCTTACAATGATGTATTTTCGGACATTGTAAATGTACTACTATTTGGAGGACAAGAGGTCATACAGGGAAATGATCTGGAGGATCAGACAACGATAAGCGCATATAAGGCGGACGGAAAGCTACATGAAATCGACCGGGATGTGGCGAAGAGATGGAAAACTGGTAATCTGCGGCTGGCATGCGTGGGATTTGAAAATCAGACAAGCTCAGATTCAGATATGCCGTTGAGGGTTATCGCTTATGATGGAATGGAGTATCGGGCGCAGTTGTTGAAGAAAACGGTGGATGAACCAGATGAGGCAAGGAAACAGGAACGATACCCAGTGATAACAATGGTGCTGTATTTTGGATATGAGCATCTGTGGAACGGACCGATTTCCTTGAAAGACCGGCTGAAAATTCTTGATGGTTTAGATGATTATGTAAATGATTACAAGTTCAATTTGTATCAGATTGCATATCTGTCGGATGAACAGATTCAGCAATTTAAAAGTGACTTTCGAGTTGTTGCAGAATTCTTTTCTCAGAAGAGAAAACAGCTTGACTATACCCCAAGTAATCAACAGCTTCAACATGCGAAAGAAGTTCTGCAATTGTTCAGTATCATGACAGATGATGCCAGGTTTGAAGATATTTATAACGAAGAACTGGAAAAAGGAGAAGGAGGAGTTAAAACAATGTGTGATGTATTAGATCGAGCAATGGAAAAAGGTAAATTGGTTGGAATTGAGGAAGGAAGAAAGTCTGGGCTTATGGAAGGCAGGAAAACTGGAAAATTGGATGGCTTTATGTTTGCATTGAAACTTGTGAGTGCCGGGCGCGAAAGTGATCTGGAACGTGCAACCAGAGATGATGTGTTCAGAAGTAAGTTAATTGAAGAGTTTGGCGAGTAAGAGATGTAGAAATTATTTTTGTCCGTAAGATTTTATTAACAATTTGTTCCGAGGCATTCGACTCAAAGTTTTTCCAAAAAGAAAAAAGAAAACTGAAAAAGAAAACCTGACAATGGGTGCAGTGGGTGTTTGCGCCTGTTTGCAGGAAGAAAAGGGGGAACCATATGCTGGAAAATGGATTTCTTGTAGATGGAAAGTACAAGATTCTGGATGTGATTGGCAGAGGCGGTATGAGTATCGTTTATCTGGCAATCAATGAAAAAGCCAATCGGTCATGGGCAGTCAAAGAATTGATCCGAACTGATCCAAGGGCTGCAGGAATCAGTAAAAAGGAGACTGATCTTCTGAAAAAGCTTCATCATCCGGGGATTGCAGGAATTGTAGATGTGATCGAGCAGAAAGAAAGTCAGCTGATCGTCATGGACTACGTGGAGGGCCATTCACTGGATCAGGTGTTAGAGGAACAGGGAGTGTGCAGTGAGCGGGAGGTACTGGATATTGGGATCCAGCTCTGCGAGGTACTGGAATATCTGCACACTCGAAAGCCGCCTGTGATCTATCGGGATCTGAAGCCATCTAATGTGATGAAAAAGCCGGATGGAAAGCTGGTGCTGATCGACTTTGGGGCAGCCAGGGAATACCGAAGATACAGCGACGGCGATACGGTCTTGTTGGGAACCAGAGGGTATGCTGCACCGGAACAGTATGAAAGTCAGGGACAGACAGATGCAAGAACGGATATTTACAGTCTTGGAGTCATGTTGTTTGAACTGGTGACAGGGGAAAGCCCACATCGATTGTGCCCAGTGCGAAAGATACGACCGGAATTATCTGCAGGTCTGGAATCAATTCTGGAAATCTGTACACAGACAGATCCGGCAGAGCGATTCTCTTCCTGTGCAGAATTAAAGTATGCGTTGGAACATTCCTGGGAGATGGACGAACGATATCAGAAGAGGCAGAAGCGGAAGCTGGCAGGATTTTTCACCCCGGTTGCAGCAAGTATTTGTCTTGGAATCGGTGGAATTGTCTTTTCCGGGCTGGAGACACAGGCGAGTCGGAATACCTATGAGGCTTATCTGACTGCTGCGGGAAATGCTGCTGTCAAGGAAGAAGAACTGGGCAATTATGAAAAGGCGATTTGCCTGAGACCAGGGGAGAAAGATGCATATCTTCAATTATTAAAGCATGGCTTCCTGGATGATGAACTGCTGACGGTGGAGGAAAGTATGCGTCTTCGTGGGATTCTTACGGAACAGACTGCATCTGGAGAGTCCTTTGAAAGTGTATTTTCAAAAAATAAAGAAGGTTATGCTGCATTTTGCTATGAAGCAGGGGTGACTTATTACTATAAATACGAAGAGACGGAAAATAAGAAGCAGGCGCAGAGTTATTTCAGGTTGGCAGCACAGTCGGGCTGTCTGACAGGAGCACATCTTGTCAGAGCAGAAAAACTTTCATTGATTGCCGGATACTATACAAGGATCGGTCTGGTGGATGCTGCGGGGGATGACCTGGTGGATTATAAGCAGTACTGGGAAGATCTGGTGGAGGTTTCAGCAGGAAATATTGTAATGACAGATAATGAGCGGACAGCGGTTGTTGTGTATGAGGAACTGATCGGACAGGTATTGTTCCATGGGGAGAGTTTCCTGGAGGCAGGAGCCAGGGCAGACATGATCCGGGAACAACTGGCACAGGTACGGACGCATCTGCAGCAGGATTTTACAGGAAAGGACCTGGGCGGAGCAGATGCATTTTCAGAAATTAAGGATCGGCTGATACAGCAGATGGAGGAAGCAGAATATTTGCTGGCAGCATTAGAGGAGAGACAGGGGGAGTAACATGGAGAACAGAATAGCGGTTTATCATCGACTGTATGTGTTGTGTATGGCAGGTATGCTGCCGGGACTTTTACTTTCAATATTTTTATATATCCGGTTGGATATGTATGAGGTGTTCGGATATTTTCGAAGAAAATGGTGTGCCGGTAGAAAATGTGTGAGGAAAAGCAAACGAAAAGTTTCTTTCCTGCTAATATTCGTGACAGCTTTTGTTTTCTGGACTGGACTGGGACTGATGGTTCATGGGGAGGAGGAACCGACAGAGGATGTATCGGGAGTGAGGATTATCTGTCAGGAAGCAGATATTCAGATTGGTGAAAAAGTTTACTACAGGGATTCCTTCTGGGTGCAGATCCAGATTGAAAAAGAAGATGAAACTATAGAAGAAATGTTGGATTTCTGTGAGTGGAAACTTTATAAAGATAGTGAAGAAATAAAGGAACCTGTTGTGGAATGGTCTGAAGAAGAAGAGTATGTGCAGGGAAAACTGTGGATCAAAGCAGACCAGGAAACGCATAAGATGGATGGAATATATGAACTGGAAGTAGTCTGGAAAGAGAAGGAGGAGACAGAGAAGCCGGAGACGGAGAAGCCGGAGACGGAGAAGCCGGAGATAAAACCGGATTTAATGGAAAGTGATGATGAGGAAGCGGATGAAAAGCCGGAAGGTTCGGGAAAAATTGTAGAGTTACACAGCCCGGAACTTGTATTGGACACATCAGCACCTGAGATAAAGATGAATATTACAACAAAATCAGGCGAACCTGTCAATTATGGAAATTATCAGGAATATGGTTACTGGTTTTCCAAAGAGCCGGTGACAGCAAGGATACAGGTTACCGATCCGCTCAGTGGAATCGGGCAGGCAGAAGTGGTGGTTCTTGATGCGGATGGAGAAGTGGTACAGAAAGAAGCGGATGTACCGAATGGTCAGACTCCTTGCTGGGAACAGAGCATTGTGCTGCCTGATAATGGAAGCGAATTTGACGGAACAATCATTGTAAATGTGAAGGACAGGCTGGAGAATACAGATGCCCAGAGTGGAAACGTGATCGTGGAAAGTGAACAGGCACATCAGGCTCAGGAACCAGTACAGATGGAGATTCTTACTGAACCGGGAAGAATCGTGGATGGAGAAGCTTATTACCGTTCAGATGTGCAGGTGAAGTTTATATTTACTGACAAGATTTCCGGTTTGGGAAAAATGTTCTTAAAAGCAGGAAGTGAATTGACAGAGGAGACTAACTATCTGGAGCAGGCAGGGACAGACCGGACAGAGTCGCCAGGACAGCCAATTACTCTCACCTGTGAATGGGAAGGAACCATTATGGCCGAACATAATAACCAGAATGATGTTCCGGTTCTGGCAACCGTCATAGATAATGCAGGATATGAGGATCAGGTAGAAAAGAAGATCCATATTGATACGACTGCACCGGAAATTACGGTGGAATATGATAAAAATGATCCTGTAAATGAACGGTTCTACCAAGAAGCAAGGACAGCTACCGTATCGATCAAGGAACGAAATTTTGCTGCAGATGACGTGGAATTTCTGGTGACTGGAACGGACGGTGTACGACCGGTGATTGGTGAATGGACAAGTGAAGGAACTGAAGATGAGACCGTACATCGCTGTCAGGTAACGTTTTCAGAGGATGGTGAATATATATTTTCGGTAAAGTTTCAGGACAAAGCAGGAAACCAGGCAGTATATGACCGAATAGATGAATTTGTGATCGATCAGACAGCACCGGTACTGATGGTACAGTGGGATACAGAACAAAGCCAGAATGGCAGTTATTATGCAAAAGGACGTCAGGCACTGATTCAGGTGGAAGAACGGAATTTTGCACCGGAAGAGATGGAAGTTCTGGTGGAACAGGAATATGGTCAGGCACAGAGTTCCGACTGGGAGACACAGGGGCAGATCCATCAGAAAAGGGTTTATTTTTCAGAAGACGGAACCTATGGTCTGACTGTCAAAGGCAGAGATCTGGCAGGAAATACATGCTCTGAATACCGCATTGACCTGTTTGTGATTGATCAGACTCCGCCGGAACTTAAAATCTGTGGGGTGAGAGATGGTTCAGCCAATGCCGGTGTGCTGAAACCGGAGATCATTAGTCAGGATCTGAATTACCAGTCAGGTTCTCTGGAAGTTCGGCTGACTGGAAGCCTTCGGGGAATACGTACATTTTCCGGGAAATTTGCAATGATGTCAGATGGAGAACAGTATATTTATGAAAATTTTCCAAACGAACCATCGACGGATGATATTTATGTGCTGGAAGCAGTAGCGAGAGATCTGGCAGGAAATGAGAGCCGTCAGACTTGCAGCTTTTCGGTGAACCGGTTTGGATCGGTATATACCTTTGATCAACTGACGGAGCAGTTGCTGGATGGTAATCGGTATCTGAAACAGGGGGCACAGATGACGATCACGGAGACTAATGTGGATGGTCTGCATTTGCAGAATATTTTGTACAGTCATAATGGAAAAAGCCGGACACTTAAGAAGGATCAGGATTACATCATTTCTGAAAAGAAGACATTGGGTGACTGGAAGCAGTATATTTATCAGATCCGGAAAGAAGTATTTTCGCAGAATGGTGTCTATGAGATTGCAGTCTGCTCGGAGGATCTGGCATCCAATTATTCCAATACCATTCTGAAAGACAGAACGATTCGTTTTATGGTAGATCATACACCGCCGCGGATCCGTGTATCAGGAATCCGCAATCAGGGCATCTATCGGGAACAGGAGCGGGTCGTCAACCTGTATCTGGAAGATAATCTTTGTCTGGAGCAGGCAGAGGTGACATTCGGTGGAGATACCACCAGCTATGATGCCGAGACTTTGCGCATCTCAGACAATGGAATTGTGTTACATTTTGGAAAGGAAGAACAGTGGCAGAATCTTCGGGTAAGGGCGATAGATGCAGCTGGAAATGAGACGGAAGAGAATCTGAATTTTCTGATCTGGCCGGAGAATGATGCGGGTAGAAACTGGCTGTGGTCGTTGAGTATTTTAGTGGCTTTAGTTATTATCGTTGCTTGTAAAATAGGTAAAAAACCGCTATACTGTATGTATAGAAAGGCGGTGGATAAGGATGGAAGAGATGACAGATAAAGAATTACTGCAGAAGAATGTGGAGGAATTTTCAAGACTGCAAAGTTATATGAAGCTGTGCGAAAAAGATTCGGAAGTATATCAGGCAATGCGGATCAGATACGTGGAATTGAAAGTCATTCTGACAGCATCCGGCGTGAACTTAAATGAACTGGACGTGATTAAGGAATAGCTTTTCACACCATTTTCACAGCTCACCCATATTTTTGCCACAAATTTTCCGTATACTCCTTACTGTAAAGGAAATAAAGCAAATGTAGACTGCAATCAAAAAAGATAATACAGGAGAGTGATGAACACAACAGAGAACAGGTACTGTAATAAAAAATTTTGTTTTAACATAAAATAATAAAATAATTTTAATCAAAAGAGGAGAAACTGCAAAATATACAGCAGCTCCTCTTTTTTTAGTGAATTATTCTCTTTCTGACAAAATTATCTGTAAACTATTGAAAAATGTATACAGTGATACAATAATACAAAAAAATTTAAAGGGGGGTCAGTGTATGGAGCAAATTATTTCGATGATCAACAATCTGGATGCATATGTATGGGGGTGGCCGATGATCGTGCTGCTTCTTGGAACACATCTGATCATGACAGGAGCGACCGGAGGTATCCAGAGGAAAATCGGGACAGCAATTAAACTGTCTGTGACAAAGGATACAGAGGCAGAAGGTGAAGTCAGCCAGTTTGGAGCACTGGCAACTGCACTTGCATCTACTATTGGAACCGGTAACATTATTGGTGTGGGAACTGCCATTTATCTGGGAGGCCCAGGTGCAGTTCTCTGGTGCTGGCTGACTGGTGTATTTGGAATCGCAACGAAATATGCAGAGTCATTGATCGCAGTGAAATACAGAGTAAAGACTCCCGATGGACGGATGCAGGGTGGTGCCATGTATGCGTTGGAGAGAGGACTCAACATGAGATGGCTGGGACTGATCTTCGCTTTCTTTGCATCATTTGCATCTTTTGGAATCGGCTGCGCTACACAGGTCAATGCAATCGCAACGGTATGCAGTGAGAATCTCGGCATTCCGTCATGGATCGTGGGAGGAGCCGTTGCATTCTTTACCGCACTGGTTATCTTTGGTGGAATTAAATCTATTTCCAGTGTCTGTGAGAAGCTGGTTCCGTTCATGGCCTTGTTCTACGTGATCGGATGTATTGTGATTCTGGGAATCAATATTGATTTTCTGCTTCCGGCACTGAAAACGATTGTAACGCTGGCATTCCAGCCGGGCGCAGCAGCAGGTGGGCTTACGGGCGGCGGCATTATGCTGGCATTGCATTATGGAGTTGCAAGAGGTCTGTTCTCCAATGAATCCGGAATGGGTTCTGCTCCGATCGCAGCAGCAGCTGCACAGACAAGGAATCCGGTGCGTCAGGCACTGGTATCTGCAACCGGCACCTTCTGGGATACCGTCGTTGTATGTGCCATGACAGGTCTGGTTCTGGTAACCAGCATTATGACGAATCCATCTATAGATATTGGAAATGTGTCCAACGGCGGCGTGCTGACCACATTGGCATTTGATCAGATCCCGTACATTGGACCGATGATCCTGGTATTTGGTATCATCCTGTTTGCTTATTCTACTGTGCTTGGATGGGCATATTATGGAGAACGCTGCGTAGAATATTGTTTTGGTAAAAATGCACTGATTCCTTATCGTGTACTTTATGTTCTTGTGGCAGCAATCGCACCGGTCGTTGCACTTGACCTGGTATGGACGATTGCAGATATTCTGAACGCATTGATGGCAATCCCGAATCTCATCGCCATATTGCTTCTGACGTCGGTAATCGTCAAGGAAACAAAGAAGTACATAAACAACCTGGATGCTCACAGTGACGAACAAGTACCTGTGGTGGACAGAAAAGAAAACTGAAAATAAAATAATCGAATAGTTGTGGAAGAAAATACCCGCAGTCGGATAAGACAACCGGCTGCGGGTATTGCTTTTTAGTTTTGGTTCGTATTATAATGGAATGAAAATGAAAAATAAAGGAGAAGACATCATCTATGATGAATATACTGTTTGTATCCCTGGGCTGTGACAAGAACCTGGTGGATTCAGAAGTGATGCTGGGACTTCTGGCAGAAAAGGGATATGGTTTTACAGATGACGAGATGGAAGCAGATGTGATCGTTGTGAACACCTGCTGTTTTATTGGTGATGCTAAGGAAGAGAGTGTTAACACGATCCTGGAGATGGCAGAGCACAAAAAAGATGCAAAATGTAAGGCTCTGATCGTGACCGGATGTATGGCACAGCGTTATAAGCAGGAAATCATTGACGAGATTCCGGAAGTGGATGCAGTGCTGGGAACCACTACCTACGACAGCATTATCGAGGCGGTGGAAGAAGCACTTGGCGGCGAGCATATGCTGAAATGTGAGGATATTGACCGGCTGGTACTGACCAATGCCAAGCGTATGCTGACTACTGGCGGACATTATGCACATCTGAAGATCGCGGAGGGCTGCGATAAGCACTGTACCTATTGTATCATTCCGAAGCTTCGCGGCAATTACCGCAGTTTCCCCATGGAGAAACTGGTAAAAGAGGCAGAAGAGCTGGCAGCACAGGGCGTGAAGGAGCTGATCCTGGTAGCACAGGAGACCACTCTTTACGGAACGGATATCTATGGAAAGAAGAGCCTTCATCTGTTGCTGAAGGAACTTTGCAAGATCAAAGGTATCCGCTGGATCCGTGTGCAGTACTGCTACCCGGAGGAGATCTACGATGAACTGATCCAGACCATGAAGGAAGAGCCGAAGGTCTGTAATTATCTGGATCTTCCGATCCAGCATGCATCTGACCGGATCTTAAAGAGAATGGGACGCCGTACCAGCCAGGCTGATCTGCGTGCAATCATTGGAAAGCTCCGTCAGGAGATTCCGGATATTTGTCTGCGTACCACATTGATCAGTGGATTCCCGGGAGAGACGGAAGAAGATCACGAAGAGCTGATGAATTTTGTGGACGAGATGGAGTTTGACCGCCTTGGAGTATTCACCTATTCAGCAGAGGAAGATACACCGGCAGCAACCATGCCGGATCAGATTCCGGAGGAACTGAAAGAAGAGCGCAGGGACGAGATCATGGAACTTCAGCAGGAGATTTCCTTTGAAAAAGCAGAAGAGATGGTGGGCAAGAGCCTGTGGTGCATGGTAGAGGGAAAAGTCGCTGATGAGTACGCATATGTGGCAAGAACCTACAAGGATGCTCCCGGCGTGGATGGCTATCTGTTCATTCAGACCATCGAAGAACTCATGTCCGGTGATTTTGTAAAAGTGCGCGTGACCGGAGCGGACGAATATGATTTGATAGGAGAGATCGACGATGAATTTACCGAATAAATTAACTGTGTTCAGAGTGATTCTGATTGTACCATTCGTAGTGTTACTCTTAGGCGGATTTCAACAGTGGGGCTGGTTTACGACTCTGTTCAGTGGAATCCTTCCTTATACAGATTACATTGCAGTAGGAATCTTCATTGTAGCCAGCCTGACAGACCTTCTGGATGGAAAGATTGCCAGAAAATACAATCTGGTCACTGACTTTGGAAAATTCATGGATCCGCTGGCAGATAAGCTGTTGGTATGTTCTGCCATGATCTGTCTCATTGAGATGGGACGGCTGTCAGCATGGATCGTGATTGTGATCATCAGCCGTGAATTTATCATCAGTGGATTCCGTCTGGTGGCATCTGATAACGGTGTGGTTATCGCGGCCAGCTATTGGGGAAAATTCAAGACCACTTTCCAGATGCTTATGATCATCGTACTGCTGCTGAACTTTGGTGGTGTATTTGTACTGATCGGACAGATCCTGACCTGGATTGCCCTGATCCTGACTGTGGTATCCCTGGTGGATTATATTGTGAAGAATAAAGATGTGATCCTCAAGGGAGATATTTAAGGAAAGAAGCGAACAGATATGAGATATCATAATATTACCAAAGATGATATGTTAAATGGAGATGGGCTGCGTGTTGTATTATGGCTGGCAGGATGTGAACACCATTGCAAGAACTGTCAGAATCCGGTGACCTGGGATCCGGATGGAGGTCTGCCTTTTGATGAAGCTGCCAAAGCAGAGATCTATGAGGAACTGGATAAGGAATATGTATCGGGCATTACTTTCAGCGGCGGCGATCCATTGCTTTTAAGAAACAGGGAAGAACTGACAGAATTTTTAAAAGAGATCAAGAAGAACTATCCAGAGAAGACAATCTGGCTTTACACCGGATATCTCTGGGATGATGTTCAGGATCTGGAACTGATCCAGTATCTGGATGTATTGGTGGACGGCCGGTTTGTGGAAGAACTAAAAGATAACAGCCTTCCGTGGAAGGGCAGTGCCAATCAGAGAGTCATTGACGTACAGAAAACAAGAGAGCTGGGACAGATCGTCCTCTATGCTTAAACAGGAGAACAAGATGGAAAAGATCAGAATCAAGTATTTTTCAGATAAGATTGAAAAACTGACCTATATCGGAGGAAAATCTGACTGGATCGACCTTCGGGCATCAGCAGATGTAACATTGAAGGCGGGAGAATTCAAGCTGATCCCGCTGGGAATCGCCATGGAGCTTCCCAAAGGCTATGAAGCTCACGTGATCCCCAGAAGCAGTACTTACAAGAATTTTGGCATTCTGCAGGCTAACAGTATGGGATTGATTGATGAAAGCTATTGCGGCGACAACGATCAGTGGTATTTTCCGGCACTGGCCATGAGAGACACGGAGATTCATGTCAACGACAGAATCTGTCAGTTCCGTATTATGGAGCATCAGCCGGAACTGGTATTTGAAGAGACAGAAGTACTGACGGGTAAAGACAGAGGCGGATTTGGGACAACTGGACGACAGTAGTAGATAGTAAGATAAGGGTGCGGACGGAAAGGAGCTATCTATGACATATAGGATATTTGGAGCAATTGATGTCGGAAGTTATGAAGTAAATCTGAAGATCTATGAGCTTTCGATGAAGAATGGAATTCGTCTGCTGAACCATGTGCGACATCGGCTGGATCTTGGAAGTGACACCTATGCAACAGGAAAGATCGGGACAGAGCTGGTGGACGAGCTTTGTCAGGTGCTGCTGGATTTTAAGCGGATCATGAAGGACTATGGAGTACAGGAGTATCGTGCCTGTGCGACCTCTGCGATTCGTGAAACCCATAATACATTGATCCTTCTGGACCGTATTTATCTGAAGACCGGTATTCATATTGAAGTACTTGCCAATTCAGAACAGCGGTATCTGGGTTACAAATCCATTGCTTCCAATGAAAATGCGTTTCAGAACATCATTGAAAAAGGTACAGCTATTGTGGATGTTGGCGGCGGAAGCGTACAGATTTCCTTGTTTGATAAGGACAATCTTGTGACGACTCAGAACATTCGCATGGGAAGTCTGCGTCTGCGGGAGCGCCTGGCAGATGTGGCAGAACGTACGGTCCGCTATGCTGCAGTAGTGGAGGAGCTTCTGGACAATGAACTTCGCACCTATAAAAAACTGTATCTGAAAGATCGGAATATTCAATATGTATTGCTGGTAGGAAGTTATGTGCATGATCTTGAGCAGTACATGCAGAAAAATGGGATCGGAAGAGAGATCGACCGTGAGACCTTTCTGAAGTTTTATGAAAATCATGTCCGTAAAGGGGAACGCGAATTAGCCCAGGAGCTGGGAGTCAGTAATGAAAACGGAGCACTTTTAATCCCGGCTATGGTGATCTATAAGCGGTTTCTGGAGGAGACCGGAGCAGAGAAAGTCATTATCCTTGGCACTGATTTGAGTGATGGCATGGCTTATGACCATGGAGTGAAGAAGGGCATCTTAAAGCCAGAACATAATTTTGAAAATGATATTATTGAGGCTGCAAGAAATATTGCCAAGCGGTATCATACCAACCGGAATCATACCATCGTTATGGAGCAGCTTGCCCTGACAATTTTTGATAAGCTGAAAAATGTTCATGGTCTTGGCAGACGGGAGCGGCTGCTTCTGCAGATTGCAGTGCTTCTTCATGACTGTGGAAAATATATCAATATGTCCCGGTCATCGGAGTGTTCCTATAACATCATTATGGCGACGGAGATGATCGGTCTTTCTCATCTGGAGAGAGAACTTGTGGCGAATGTAGTGCGGTTCAACAGTGGGGAGATTCTGTCTTACGAAGAACTGGCGGCCAGCTCGCTGCTTGGAAAAGAAGAGTACATGAAGATCGCCAAGCTGACAGCGATCCTCCGTGTGGCAAATGCACTGGATCGAAGCCACCGGCAGAAGATCCGTGAGATCAAAGTAACATTAAAAGATAATCATACGATGCAGATCCTGGTGGACACCACAGAAGACCTGACACTGGAACAGGCACTGTTTGGAGAAAAAGCAGAATTTTTTGAAGAAGTGTATAGTATTCGTCCGGTTCTGAAGGCGAAGAGAATGTAGTCAGGGAGGAAAAAGCCATGGAAAAAGATTATAAAAAAGCAGAGTATTATGAGAACCGGGAGCTGAGCTGGCTGGGATTTGATGAGCGGATCTTAGGAGAAGCCAGAGACAAGACCACTCCTTTGTTTGAACGGTTGAAATTCTTAAGCATTACGGCTTCCAACCTGGATGAGTTCTTTATGGTCCGGGTAGCATCATTGAAAGATATGGTCAACGCAGGTTATACCAAGAAGGATTTGTCTGGTATGACACCGGAACAGCAGCTGGATGCGATCCATGACCGGGTGCACAGTCTGGTGAACATGCAGTATTCCACCTGGCAGCGTTCGCTGCTTCCAGGTCTTCGGCAGGCTGGACTTTGTGTGATCTCTGACAGCAAGGAACTGTCTGAAGAGCAGAAGACTTACGTGGATCACTATTTTATGGAAAATGTGTATCCGGTGCTGACACCGATGGCAGTGGATTCTTCCCGCCCCTTCCCGTTGATCGTCAATAAGACATTGAATCTGGGAGCTCTTCTGAAGAAAAAGGGAGAGAAGGACGCAGAGCTTGAGTTTGCCACTGTACAGGTTCCTTCAGTGCTTCCGCGGATCATCTCCATTCCGGCAGGAAAAGATGGCGGAAAGGCAGTGATCCTTCTGGAAGATGTGATCGCCGGAAACATGGACAAGCTGTTCTTGAGTTATGATATACTCTGTGTACATCCGTATCGGATCATGCGAAATGCGGATCTGACCATTGACGAAGATGAGGCATCTGATCTGCTGGAGGAGATCCAGAAGCAGCTGAAGAAGCGTCAGTGGGGCGAAGTTATCCGTCTGGAGGTAGATGAAAAGGTCGACAAGCGTCTGTTGAAGATCCTGAAAAAAGAGTTTGCAATCAAAGAGGATGGCATATACCGGATTGGCGGACCGCTGGATCTGACTTTCCTGATGAAGATGTACGGACTGGATGGATTTGATGCTTATAAGACACCGAAATATACTCCGCAGCCAGTGCCGGAACTTAATGGGTGTGCAGATATTTTCGAGGCGATCCGTAAAGGGGATATCCTGATGCATCATCCATACCAGACCTTTGATCCGGTGGTGGATTTTGTGCGCCAGGCAGCAAAAGATAAGGATGTGCTGGCTATTAAGCAGACCCTCTATCGTGTCAGCGGTAATTCTCCGATCATCGCGGCTCTGGCTCAGGCAGCAGAAAATGGAAAACAGGTATCGGTTCTGGTAGAATTGAAGGCCCGTTTTGATGAGGAAAATAATATTGCCTGGGCAAAAATGCTGGAGCGGGCAGGCTGTCATGTAATCTATGGTCTGGTGGGATTGAAGACCCACAGCAAGATCACGCTGGTGGTACGAAGAGAAGAGGATGGCATCCGCAGATATGTGCATCTGGGAACCGGTAACTATAACGATTCCACTGCAAAATTATATACGGATATGGGACTTCTGACTTGTTCAGAGGCGATTGGAGAGGATGCAACGGCTGTATTCAACATGTTGTCCGGTTATTCCGAACCGGCAGTGTGGAATAAACTGTCTCTGGCACCGCTGTGGCTTCGTGACCGTTTTCTGTTCATGATCCGCCGGGAGACAAAACATGCGAAAAACGGAGAACCGGCACATATTATGGCGAAGATGAATTCTCTGTGTGATCAGGAACTGATCGCCGCTCTTTATGAGGCCAGTGCAGCGGGAGTAAAGATTGAACTGGTGGTACGGGGAATCTGCTGTCTGAAGGTAGGGATTCCAGGGATCAGTGAGAATATTGAAGTCCGCTCTCTGGTTGGTAATTTTCTGGAGCACAGCCGGATCTATTATTTCCTGAACGGTGGTCAGGAGGAGGTCTATCTGTCCAGTGCGGACTGGATGCCGCGGAATCTGGACCGGCGTGTGGAGATTCTGTTTCCGGTGGAAAATGGACATCTGAAACAAGAGGTGATCCATGTGCTGGAGATCCAGCTGCGGGACACCTTGAAAGCGCAGATCAAGCAGTCTGACGGAACCTACAGTAAAGTAGACCGCAGAGGAAAAGAAGCGCTGTGTGCACAGGATTATTTTATGGAATATGCAAAAAAGCTGGCAAAACCAGAAGAAGAGACTGCAAATAACAGAGTCTTCATTCCGGCGGAACCATTGCAGGACTGAGGAGCAAGAATGGAAAAGAAGGCATTATTTTTAGATATGGATGGAACCACCCTGAACGATCAGGTGGAGATTCCGAAAGAAAATCTGGAGGCAATGAAAGCAGCTCTGAAAGCCGGACATGAGATCGTAGTTACCACGGGACGGCCTACGGCAAGCACACGAAAGCTGCTGGAACAGTGGGGACTGGATAAGATCGGCTGCCGTTATGTGATCTCATTTAATGGTGGAATGGTGCTGGATGCTATTTCCGGCGACATTATTTATGAGAAAACTATTCCGGTAGAGTGGATGAAACTGGTTGCCCATGAAGCAAAGCAGCGTGGTGTCTATGTACACACCTATGAAGGAAACCATGTGCTGTCCGGTCAGGACTGTGAGGAATATCGTTCTTATGTAAAAAGGCTTCGGATGGAAGGCAGACTGGTGTCGGATCTGGAAGAAAGTATTGAGAAAGAAGCATGTAAACTGCTGGCTGTTGATCTGAAGGATCATGAGAAGCTGGAAGATTTCCGGAAAGCTATGCAGGATAAGTTTGAAGGAAAGCTGGATCTGTTTTTCAGTAACCGTCAATATCTGGAGATCGTGCCGTGTGGGGTATCCAAAGGTTCTGCTCTGGAAGCATTCTGTGCAAAAATAGGAATTCCCATTGCCAATTCTCTTTCTGCAGGGGATGAGAACAACGATATTTCTATGATCAAAAGTGCTGGCATTGGCTGCGCGGTGGCGAACGCCAGACCGGAAGTGAAGGCGGCAGCAGATTATGTGACAGAACGTGATAACAATCAGGCAGCCATCGCTGAGATCATTAAAAAGTTTATGATGGTTGACATGTGAAAACCTGTGGTTGTAGAATAGGTATATGGAGAATGTGATATGCCTAAGAAATTTCCTTTGTTTATTGATCTGACAGAAAAAAAAGTAGTGGTGTATGGAGCCGGCGTGATTGCCTCCCGACGAGTGGAGACATTGCTGGCTTTTACGTCGTCTTTGACTGTTTTTGCACCGGAGGCATCGGAACGGGTGCAAAGAGCGGCGGAAGAAGGATATCTTGTCTGGAAACGCGAAGCTTACCAGGAGGGAACGATTCCTGCAGATGCCTTTATGGTGCTGGCGGCTACCAATGATGCGTGGGTAAATACACAGATCTGGAAAGAATGCAAAGAGAAGCACATTCTGGTCAATGTGTGCAGTGACCGGGACCTATGTGATTTTCAGTTTCCGGGAATTGCAAGCAGAGGGGATCTGGTGATCGGTATCAATGCCGGAGGGCAGGATCACAGACTTGCAAAGACATGGACCGATAAGATAAAGAAAGAGGTAACAGAAGATGGATTTAACAATCAGACCAAGACGTCTTCGGACATCAGCAAAGCTTAGAAAAATGGTAAGAGAGACGAGAATGGACAAAAGCTCTCTTGTATATCCCATGTTTGTAATGGATGGGGAGAATAAAAAGGAAGAGATCCCGACCATGCCGGGACAGTTCCGTTATACGCTGGATCGGATGCCGGAGATTCTGCAGGAGATGGCAGATGCAGGTGTTGGCAGTGTTATGCTGTTCGGTATTCCGGATCACAAAGATGAAGTGGGAAGCGGAGCCTATGCCTGTGATGGTATTATTCAGAGAGCACTGGAGAAGGCAAAGAAAGAAGTGCCGGATCTTTACTACATCGGTGATGTCTGTATGTGTGAGTACACCAGTCATGGCCACTGCGGAATCCTGAAAGGAGACTATGTGGACAATGACCTGACTCTGGACAAACTGGCTCAGATCGCAGTTTCCCAGGTACAGGCAGGTGCAGATATGGTGGCTCCATCTGATATGATGGACGGACATATTGCAGCGATCCGGGAAGGTCTTGACAAGAATGGATTTGTAACCACACCGATCATGTCCTATGCAGTCAAATATGCATCCGCATTTTATGGCCCGTTCCGTGATGCTGCAGGAAGTGCACCGGCATTTGGCGACAGAAAGAGCTACCAGATGGATTACCATAACAGAAGAGAAGGTATCAAGGAAGCTATGCTGGATATTGAGGAAGGCGCAGATATCATCATGGTAAAACCAGCCATGTCTTACCTTGATATGGTACGTGAGATCAAAGATCTGACAGATGTACCAATGGCAGCTTACAGTGTCAGCGGCGAATATGCCATGGTAAAAGCAGCAGCAAAGCTTGGTTATGTGGATGAGGCAGCGATCCTCTGTGAGATGGCAGCCAGCGCATATCGTGCAGGAGTGGATATTTACATGTCTTATTATGCAAAAGAGATCGCGCATTTTATGGATGAAGGGAGAATCGGATAGTCATGGAAACTACCAGATCAGAGCAGTTATTTAAGAAAGCAGTGGACCTGATACCGGGAGGTGTGAACTCTCCGGTCAGAGCCTTTGGAAATGTGGGAATGACGCCCCGGTTTATTGCATCTGCAAGTGGAGTATATCTTACGGATGCAGATGGCAACAAATATCTGGATTATGTAGGATCCTGGGGACCTATGATCCTGGGCCACACCAGAGAAGATGTGTTGGAAAAAGTATTTGAGGCATGCAAAAAAGGTTTAAGCTTTGGCGCAGCTACTGAGGCAGAAGTGGAGATGGCAGAACTGATCTGCTCCATGGTGCCGTCCATTGAGATGGTCCGTATGGTCAACTCCGGTACAGAGGCTGTTATGAGTGCGATCCGTGCAGCCAGAGGTTATACAGGAAGAAACAAAATTATCAAGTTTGAAGGCTGTTATCATGGACATAGTGATGCGCTGCTGGTGAAAGCAGGATCCGGTGTGATGACGGCAGGCGTTCCGGACAGCTCCGGTGTCCCGGCGGGAGCAACCGAAGATACTTTGCTGGCTCCTTATAATGATCTGGAAGCAGTAGAAAGATTATTTGATACATGGGGAAGCGGGATCGCAGCGGTGATCGTCGAGCCGGTAGGTGCGAATATGGGTGTGGTTCCGCCGAAGAAAGATTTCCTGGAGGGACTGCGCAGACTCTGTACAGAGAATGGTTCACTGTTGATCTTCGATGAAGTGATCACAGGCTTCCGGCTGGCAAGAGGAGGAGCACAGGAATATTTTGGTATCCAGGCAGATCTGACAACCTATGGTAAGATCATTGGCGGAGGTATGCCAGTGGGCGCTTATGGCGGACGCAGAGACATTATGGAAGTGGTATCCCCGGTTGGTCAGGTGTATCAGGCAGGAACCTTAAGCGGTAATCCGGTGGCTATGGCAGCCGGTCTTACACAGCTTCGGTATCTCAATGCCCATCCGGAAGTTTACACACACCTGGAAGCACTGGGAGAGCGTCTGTACGGGGGCATGGAGAAGCTGTGTCAGGAATTGAAGCTTCCGTATCAGATCAACCATGTGGGATCTCTGGGATGTATGTTCTTTACTGAACAGCCTGTAGTGGATTACACCAGTGCCAAAAGCTCTGATACAAAGGCATTTGCCGCATATTTCCGCTATATGCTGGACCATGGCATTTATCTTGCTTCTTCCCAGTTTGAAGCGATGTTCCTGTCCGATGCACATACAGATGAACAGGTGGATGAGACACTGTCGATCATGAGAAATTATTTTGAAAAAACAGTGCAAAATGCTTAACAAACATCGAAAACTATGTTAAAATTTTTATAATTGCGAACAGGAAAAAGCCAATGGAGGAAAGTCTCGGTGAAAGAGAAGAAATATGTGGCATATGTGGGCACCTATACCCATGGCAATAGCAAAGGAATTTACATTTACGACCTGGATGTGGAGAATGGACGCGCGATAGAGCGTAAGGTTGTTCCTATCAACAACCCTTCCTACATCAAAAAATCTCATAATGGAAAGTACCTGTATTCTATCTCAGATGAAGGTGTACGGTCTTTTAAGATCCTGCCAGATGGCGATCTGGAACCTATGAACAGTGCTTCTATCTGTGGAATGAGAGGATGTTATCTGTCCACGGACAAGCTGGACCGCTATTTGTTTGTGGGCGGCTGGCATGATGGAAAAGTGACAGTCATGCGTCTGAACGAAGATGGAACCATCGGAGAGATGACGGATGAGGTCTTCCACAAGGGAATCGGAAGTGTGGCAGAGCGTAATTTCCGTCCGCATGTAAACTGTGTCAATATCACACCGGATCAGAAGTATCTGTGTGCGGTAGATCTTGGTGTTGATCAGGTAAAAATTTACAAGTTTAATGATGAAACAGGTAAGATCACACTGGTGGATATGCTTCGCTGTGAGCTGGAGAGCGCGCCGCGGATCATCAAATTCAGTCCGGATGGACGGTTCGCATACCTGATCTGTGAGTTGAAGAACTACATCAGTGTATATACTTATAAAGATGGTCCGAGGGGACCGGTTTTTGAACTGGTACAGACGATTTCAACTTTGAATGAATACCATTCCAAGGGAAGTGCAGCCTGCGTACTGAGATTTTCCAGAGACTGGAATTATGTGCTCTGCTCCAATGCAGGGGACAACAGCGTTGGTATCTTTAAGATTGACCGGGAGACCGGTATGCTGGAGAAGATCTGTATCCTGCCGGTCAGCGGAGATTATCCGAAAGCGGCAGATTTCTTCCCGGATAACCGTCATATCATGGCATTGAACCATGAATCCAATACCATGACGATCTTCCGCATCAATTATGAGAAGAAATATTTCAGCCTGTGGGGTAAGCCTCTGAAGGTGGAGACCCCTAACTGCATCCTTGTATCGGAGATCGAGGAAGCACCAAAACAGTGAGTAAAGCTGCCAGAGACAGCGTTACAAATTATATACCATATAAGAAAAGGAGAATAATAAATCATGAAATTTATTGTTGAAACATCCGCACGTCACGTACATGTAACTCAGGAGGATCTGGAGGTTCTCTTCGGAAAAGGCTATGAGCTGACCAAGAAAAAAGATCTTTCCCAGCCGGGACAGTTTGCAAGTAACGAGAAAGTAACCATCGTTGGACCGAAGAAAGAGATGACCGCATCTATCCTTGGACCGGTACGTTCTGCAAGCCAGGTTGAGATCTCTCTGACAGATGCACGTACTCTTGGAATCGCAGCTCCGGTTCGTGAGTCTGGTGATATCGCTGGAAGCGGTGCCTGTAAACTGGTTGGACCTTGTGGTGAGGTTGAGCTGAAAGAGGGCGTGATCGCTGCAAAACGTCACATCCATGCAACTCCGGAAGATGCTGAGAAGCTTGGTGTTCAGGACAAAGATGTTGTATCCGTGAAGATCGATACTGACGGAAGAAGTCTTGTATTTGGTGATGTAGTTGTTCGTGTAAGCCCGAAATTTGCTTTGGCAATGCACATTGACACTGACGAGTCCAACGCAGCTGGATGCGGCAGAGAAGTATACGGCGAGATCGTTAAATAAGAATCCGCCCCAATTGTCGTAAATAATTAGAGTATAGGAGAATACATACCCATGAAAATTTTAGTTATCAACTGCGGAAGCTCTTCCCTGAAATATCAGCTGATCGATATGACTGATGAGAGCGTACTGGCAAAAGGACTTTGCGAAAGAATCGGAATCGATGGTTCCAAACTGACTCATCAGGTACCGGGAAAAGACAAATACATTGTTGAGAAAGCTATGCCGGATCACAAAGTAGCAATCGGTCTGGTTCTGGAAGCACTGCAGGATGCAGAGCATGGTGTTGTTAAGAGCACCGATGAGATCGCAGCTGTTGGTCACCGTGTACTGCATGCAGGAACCAAATACTGCGAGTCTATCGTAGTAAACGATGACGTTAAGAAAGTAATCCGCGAGTGCTTCGACCTTGGACCGCTGCACAACCCGGCAAACCTGATGGGAATCGAAGCTTGTGAGGCAGTTATGCCAGGTAAAGCAAACGTAGCTGTATGGGATACCGCTTTTGGTATGGCTATGCCGGAGAAAGCATATCTGTATGCAATCCCGCATGAGTATTATGAGAAATACAGCATCCGTCGTTATGGCTTCCACGGAACCAGCCATATGTTCGTATCCGGTGAGGCTATCAAATTCGGCAACCTGGATCCGGAGAATGCAAAAGTCATCGTATGCCATCTGGGCAACGGAGCAAGTATTTCCGCTTCCATCGGTGGAAAATGTGTAGATACCAGTATGGGACTGACTCCTCTGGAAGGTCTGATCATGGGAACCAGAAGTGGTGATATTGATCCGGCTGTTTGCCAGTTCATCTGCAACAAAGAGGGTATCGACATCAATGAGATGCTGAACATCCTGAACAAGAAATCCGGTATTCTCGGTATGAGCGGTGGAATCTCCAGCGACTTCCGTGATATTGAGAAAGCAAAAGAAGAAGGCAATCATCTGGCAGATGTAGCTCTTCAGGCATTTGTATATCGTGTAGCTAAATACATCGGTGCTTACACTGCAGCTATGAATGGTGTTGATGCAATCGCATTTACCGCTGGTGTTGGTGAGAACGATAAGGCTACCAGAAAGGCAGTTTGCGAGTATCTTGGATACCTTGGCGTTAAGATCGACGATGAGGCAAATGATATCCGTGGTGAGAGAAGAGTGATCTCCGCAGCAGATTCCAAAGTGAAAGTAATGCTGATTCCGACCAACGAGGAGCTGGCAATCGCAAGAGAGACTCTGAGACTGACCAAATAAGTTTTCAAAATATAGCTTGACATTTAGTACAATGACGTGTATACTCAATAAAGTGTGAGTGAGACGGACCTCCTGTGCAGGTTCGACGAACGATGAACTGAATCGAGAAAGCATAGAGGAGGTGTAACCTGTGTCTATTTGTCCGAAGAATAAATCTTCCAAAGGAAGAAGAGATAAGAGAAGAGCAAACTGGAAAATGAGTGCTCCGAACTTGGTAAAATGCAGCAAATGTGGTGCTCTTATGATGCCGCACAGAGTATGCAAAGCTTGTGGATCTTATAACAAAAAAGAGATCGTTTCTGTAGATTAATCAGAAGCATTAAAAATCAAGGGTATTATATATGCCCTTGATTTTTTTAACTCATGAACGATATAAAATGAGCACGGTATGACTGAATGACTGGTCATACCGTGCTCATTTGTACTTTTCTGTGAAATTATTGCGGATTCTTAGATGCCCGATATTCAGAAGGTGTCAGACCTGAATACCGCTTAAACAGGCGGCTGAAATAGAGCTGATCTTCGAATCCGACAGCCACAGCCACTTCTTTGATATAGCTGTTCTTGTCGGAGAGGAGCTCTCCTGCTTTGTTCATACGCAGGTTATTGATGTAGGTGTTGATGCTTCCGCCGGTCTCATCCTTGAAGATCCGGCACAGATAACCGGAACTTAAACCCACATGTTCTGCCACAGATGCAAGACTGATCTTGCGCATATAATTTTCTTTAATATAGGCAATGGACTGTTCCACCTCCAGGCTGTATTGATCTGTAGTTGCCTGAGTGCTGGATTCCGGGGAAAACATGACCTGGAGAGCATGGAACAGATGCTGTTCCAGTTCTTCCTGGCTGATGGCATTTCGCATAAAATCTGCACATTCCACAAGCTGGTCGTGGGCGGAAGCTGGAATCTCAGAAAGCTGATATTCCAGTTCTACCAACAGGTGGACAGAATACTGAATGACTTTGTCCGGAACTACATGCTGTTGTCTGCAAGTGTTCAACAGTTCTTTGATATGTTCTTCGGAACGGGAGAGACGTTCTGCGGTCGGCAGTGCCAGGATTCTGGTGGCCAGCTCTCGATAAGTCAGTTCCGGGATGGAAGTGGTAACGGAGACATTATGGGCATTCATGGTTCCTAGTTCGCCGTAGAAACTTAATTCCAGCAATTCCTGGAAACGGTGATATACTTTACGGGCCTGCAGAAGATCCGTTACATGATCCTGATAAATGATCGTTGGAGACAAGGGCATATAATACCGGAACAACTGCTCTATACGGGCGGCCAGTCCCTCAATGGTATTATTCTGTTTTTTTAATTCTTCTTCCTGTATCAGCAGGAGTGTGCTGCTGGAACTGAAGAAAATGATGCGTCTCCGGTCAAAATGCTCCAGCGCATTTTTCAAGGTGCTGCGGATCAGATCCGGGGCTGGAAGAGTCTCCAGTTGTTGGGCATACCAGTCGAAAGAAATCTCACACAGGGCGAGAGAACCCAGATGTTCGGTATCGATATCGGTAATCGAGACCAGATCTTCCAGGGCATAGCTTTTGTGAGTGAAATATTCCCGCCAGGCAGCATGCTGTTCCTGATGGTGAAAAGATTGTTCTGCACTGTTTTCTTCGTGCTGATGATGAGTTTGTTTCTGATCCAGCTTTTCTTTGATCTTCTGGAGCTGGGTGGTCAGTTCTTCGGGACTGATGCTGACCTTCAAAATATAGTCAGAGGCTCCAAGAACCAGAGCAGTTCGTACATAATTAAAATCTTCATAGTTGCTGATAACCAGAAATTCACAGTTCATACTGCTGTCTTTGGCTGTGCGGATCAGATCAATCCCGTCCATGACAGGCATCTTCAGATCACAGATGATGAGATCCGGATGCATGCGCTCAGCCATTTCTAAGGCCTCCTGTCCATTGGAGGCCGTTCCGCAGATATGGAAACCAAGCGAACCCCAGTCCAGCATGGAGCGAAGTGCAATTTTTACAATAGGTTCGTCATCGACGATCAGTACCTGGTACATAAGTTTCTCCCTCTTTTGTGTTGACAATTTTTGTATTGATAGATGGAATGCGGATCCGGCACAGCGTTCCTTTTCCGGGAGCACTGGATACGGTCATTCCATAGTCGTCTGAAAAGTAAAGATGGATGCGGTCATTAACATTTCGACTGCCGATACCACCCAGTCCTTTTGGAACAGAACTTTTATCATTCATATCAAATCCTTTTCCGTGATCTTCCACTTCCAATATAATATCCGCTGATTCCTGGTAGCAGCGCACATAAATCTCCATGACAGTTCCATCATTATAAGAACCGTGCAGAACACTGTTTTCTGCCAGGGGCTGCAGGATCAGCTTGGGAAGCATAAAGTCTGTCAGATCTTCTGGAATCTCATAATTCACATGGAAGCTTCCGGCGTATCGAATGGTCTGAATGGAAAAATAGTGTTTCAGATTGGCAATCTCCTCGCCGATAGTAATAAATTCATGGTCATTGATCAGCGTGTTTTTCAGCAGTTCACTTAAAGAGCGGATACCATCGGCAACAACTTTGTCCTGATTCATCTGTGCAACCAGCATCAGTGTGTTCAGTGTGTTGAACAGAAAATGTGGATTGATCTGGTACTGAAGCATCTTTAATTCCAGTTCCCTCTTGCGGGCATCACTTTCCTGCCGCTGTTCCAGAAGAAGCTGAATCTCTGTCACCATGCTGTCAATGTTATCGGACAGATATGCCAGTTCATCATTTCCTTTATCCTGAATCCTTACATCCAGATTTCCGTCAGAGATATTCTGACAGGTCTCGATCATATGCTGAATCGGACTGGAAATACTGAGGTAAGTGTAGGTGGTCATGGTCAGTGCAATACCTGCGATCAGGATCGACAGGACCAGCAGTTGACCGGTGACAACGGAGCTTCCATATAAATAGTAGGAATACAGATATACGAACAGAAGTGGGAAGATCGTGGATATTATATAGGAAATGATCAACCGGTTCTGGATATTCAGATTCCGCAGGCCGACAAGCGCAAAATGGCGAAGTGTCTGAAAAGCTTCATCCTCGTAATTGTCATCATAGTTCATAAAGAAATCCTTTCATAGTTTGTAATTTACTCCTATTTTACCATAGAATATAGATGATTTTCACCTGTTTTGTTTATTTCTACCGAAAAAGAGAAAATGTTCCATATCAAGAATAAGAAAATCCATATTACAAAAAATTTAGGGTTTTTAGAAAAATTTTATAGTTTAAGAATCATTCAAATTGTCCATAGGATGGATAAAATCGTAACTATACAGATGCAAAAAAAATGATTACAATAAGACCATAAAAACTTGATTGAAAAATCAAATAAAGGAGGAAATGTAGATATGATGAAATATTTACAGAAACTTGGTAAGTCACTGATGCTTCCTGTAGCGTGTCTTCCGGTATGTGGTATCCTGATGGGTATTGGATATGCACTTTGCCCGAGTACCATGCAGGGTGGTGACATCAGCGGAGCAGCTCAGATCATTGGATTTTTCCTTGTAAAAGCTGGTGGCGCTCTGATCGACAACATGTCCTGGCTGTTCGCTATTGGTGTAGCAGTTGGTATGGCAGATGACAATGATGGTACTGCAGGTCTTGCAGGTCTGGTATCTTGGTTAATGATCACCAACCTTCTTGCAACCGGTACTGTAGCAACCCTGACTGGTGTTGGAGCAGATGTTGTTAACCCGGCATTCGCAAAAATCGGCAACCAGTTCATCGGTATCCTTGCAGGTCTGATTGGATCTACCTGCTACAACAAATTCAAAGGAACCAAACTTCCGGATGCACTTTCATTCTTCTCCGGAAAACGTTGCGTAGCAATCGTAACTGCAGTTGTTTCTATCGTAGTATCCGCAATCCTGTTCTTCGTATGGCCGATCGTTTATACCGCACTGGTAACAGTTGGTGAGAGCATCGTAGGACTTGGCGCAGTTGGTGTAGGTATCTATGCATTCCTGAACCGTCTTCTGATCCCGTTTGGTCTGCATCACGCACTGAACTCTGTATTCTGGTTTGACGCAGCAGGTATCAATGACCTTGGTTCCTACTGGGCAGGCGAGCTTCTCAATGGAGCAGGCGGAACCGCTGGTATGTACATGGCTGGATTCTTCCCGAGTATGATGTTCGGTCTTCCGGCAGCAGCAATGGCAATTATTCACTGTGCAAAACCGGAGAAAAAGAAAGCAGCAGCTTCCCTGATGGGCGCAGCAGCTATCTGTGCATTCATCTGTGGTGTTACTGAGCCGTTTGAGTTTGCATTCATGTTCCTTGCTCCGGCACTGTATCTTGTATATGCAATCCTTTACGGAGTATTCGCAGCAGTTACTGTAGCACTTGGCTTCAGAGCAGGTTTCTCTTTCTCTGCAGGACTTACCGACCTTGTATTCAGTGCTTCCCTGCCGGCACATGCTAAGACATGGATGATCCTTCCGCTTGGTATTGCAGCAGCAATCGTATTCTACCTTGTATTCCGTTTCGCGATCACCAAGTTTGATCTGAAGACTCCGGGACGTGAGGATGACGATATCGATGAAACCAAGATCGAGCTTGCAAACAATGATTTCACTGCTATGGCAGCAATCATTCTGGAAGGTCTTGGCGGAAAAGAGAACGTAACAAGTGTTGACAACTGTATCACCAGACTTCGTCTGGAAATCAAAGATTACACCGCAGTAGATGAGAAGAAGATCAAATCTGCAGGTATCAGCGGTGTGATCCGTCCGAGCAAGACTTCCATCCAGGTAATCATCGGACCGAAGGTACAGTTCGTAGCTGATGAGTTCAAGAAACTCTTGTAATCAAACCAATCCACTATCCTAACATATATCAGAGAAAAGCTCCGGTTTTCCGGAGCTTTTTCTCTGTCTTCTGAGTGTACCAGAGGGTGTTTTCAAAGGTGCATTCGTTGACACCAGAGTGCAAATTTGGTATGATAAATAGATAAATTCCGGATGAAAAAGATAAGGGAGAATACGGAAGAATGAAATATGCATATCGTTTGGGAAAGGCAGTGATGCTGCCGGTTGCGTGCCTTCCTGTAGCCGGACTTCTGATGGGAGTCGGATTCTGGTTGGATCCGGTGGGACAGGGAGAGAATCTTCTGCTGGCACATGTGATGATCCTTGCCGGAAGTGTTCTGATCGACAATATGAGTCTTCTGTTTACATTGGGGGTAGCAGTAGGCCTGGCGGATGAACAGGATGGAACGGCAGCTCTGGCAGGTGTGATCAGCTGGCTGATGATCCAGAAGATTCTTTCACCGGATAATGTGGTGATATTGACTGGTAACCGGGTAGATGCATCTTCGTTTTCCTATATTAATAATCAGTTTGTAGGAATCTTAAGTGGATGGATCGGTGCATACTGTTGTAATAAGTATCGCTTTAAAGTGTTCCACGGACCGCTTCAGATCTATGGCGGTCGTGTTTATGCACTGATGATGGCAACGGTTTATGCAGCACTGGCATCAGTTGCGCTTTTGTTTGCTTGGCCATATTTTCATTCTGCCTGCCTGTATGTGGGAGAGTCACTGATCGGAACTGGCGCGTTGGGAGCAGGAGTTTATGGATTCTTGAACCGGTTATTGATCCCTACCGGATTTCATCATGTGCTGAATTCTGTATTCTGGTTTGATCTCGCAGGAATTGCGGATCTGAACAGCTTCTGGAATGGAACAGGTGTCTATGGACAGACAGGAATGTATATGACAGGATATTTTCCGGTCATGATCTTTGGACTTCCGGGAGCGGCACTGGCCATGTACCATACGGCATATCCGGCGCAAAAGAAGATGGCAGCAGGACTTCTTCTGACTGCATCTTTGTGCTCTGTTCTGACCGGAGTGACGGAGCCGCTGGAATTTGCGTTTATGTTTCTGGCGCCAGGTCTGTTTTTGCTCCATGCGATCCTTATGGGCATCTCTATGTATATCTGCGCAGCGTTGCCTTTTCGGATCGGATTTAACTTCAGTGCCGGACTGATGGATTATTTTATGTGCCTGAATGCACCTATGACACAGAATCCGGGACTGCTCTTGCCGGTGGGGCTTTTGTTTGGTCTGCTTTATTATATTGTATTCCGATTCTGTATTTTACGTTTCCATCTGAAGACACCTGGAAGAGAAGCATCTGAGAAAGAAAACGAAAAGAAGTAACGATTTTCCATATAGAAAGGAAAATTGTGAATAGACGAAGCGAGGCTGACCTGTTATTCTATAGAAAGAGTCAGCGGAGGTCAGGAGGATTATTATGTTTGGACTTTTTAAAAAGAAAAAAGTAACGTATGAAATGAAAGCAGTGGTAGATGGAGCAGTTGTACCGATGACGGAAGCAACCGATCCAGTATTTTCTTCCTGCGCACTGGGAAATGGAGTCGTGATCCGTCCCACGTCTGATGTGATCGTGGCACCGGCAGATGGAACAGTAACTGTGACCATGGACGGGAGCAACCATGCGATCGGTCTGGAACTGACTGGCGGACTGGAAGTGCTGATCCATATTGGTGTGGATACAGTGAACCTGAAGGGGGAAGGGTTCGAAGCACTTGCAAAGACCGGAGATAAGGTAAAAGCAGGAGATGAGCTGATTCGATTTGAACGGGAGGCACTGGAAGCAAAAGGCTATTGCATGGAGATCATGCAGATCGTGATGGAAGGCGAGCATTCCGGTGATGTTCAGTATACCACAGGGGTAACTGCAAAAGCGGGAGAGACGATCGTGGGAATCTGGCAGTAAAAGCCAGAGCAAAAGGAGACAGGAGAAAAGTGCCTGTCTCTTTTTTGATGGAAAGTATTGACTTAAAGAATCTGTTTTCGTATTATGATATAGATAGCGTGAACCTGTGTGTATCATATGGTGAGCGCCGGCAAGGAGGAGTAAGATGCAGGAACTGATAAGAGTGGCAGTAGATGCCATGGGAGGAGACAATGCGCCGGCAGAGATCGTCAAAGGCGCCGTGGAGGCACTAAAAGCCAGCACTGATCTGAAGGTGATTCTGGTAGGGCAGAAAGAAGCTGTGCAGCAGGAACTTTCAAAATATCAGTATGATGCTTCCAGAATGGAAGTTGTCAATGCAACCGAGATCATCGAGATGGCTGAACCGCCGGTTCAGGCAATCCGTTCGAAGAAGGATTCTTCAATCGTTGTTGCCATGAAGCTGGTAAAAAATGGAGAAGCAGATGCATTTGTGGGAGCAGGCAGTACAGGAGCAGTACTGGTTGGAGGACAGCTCATTGTTGGAAGACTTAAAGGAGTGGAGCGTCCACCGCTTGCGCCTCTTCTGCCGACAGAAAAAGGAGCTTCACTGCTGATCGACTGCGGTGCCAATGTGGATGCCAGACCGTCTCATCTGGTACAGTTTGCAAAGATGGGTTCCATTTATATGGAAAATGTTATGGGTGTGAAGAACCCAAGAGTGGCCATCGTCAATATTGGTGCAGAGGAAGAGAAGGGAAATGCACTGGTCAAAGAGACTTTCCCGCTTCTGAAAGCATGTCAGGATATTAATTTTATTGGAAGCATTGAAGCGCGCGACATCCCGTCAGGTTATGCGGATGTGATCGTCTGTGAGGCCTTTGCAGGAAATATCATTCTGAAACTGTATGAAGGAGTTGGAGCCACCCTGATTTCCATGGTGAAAAAAGGGATGATGTCTACGCTGAGAAGCAAGATTGGAGCACTTCTGGTCAAACCAGCACTGAAGACAACACTGAAAAAGTTTGATACCAGCCAGTATGGCGGAGCACCGCTGTTAGGACTGAAAGGTCTGGTAGTGAAGACCCATGGAAGCTCCAAAGCTGTTGAGATCAAGAATTCCATCCTTCAGTGTGTTACATTTGTGGAACAGGGAATGAATGATAAGATTAAGGCCGGAATTCAGGCAGAAGAAATGAAGTAAGAAAAACAGGAAGGAATGAATTATCATGGAATTTGAAAAATTGCAGGAAATCATCGCAGAAGTACTGAATGTTGACCCGGAGGAGATCACAATGGATACCACCTTTGTGGATGATCTCGGAGCAGATTCCCTGGATGTATTCCAGATTATTATGGGCATCGAAGAAGAGTTTGATATTGAGATCTCAAACGAAGATGCGGAGAAGATTGTAACCGTCGGCGATGCTGTTGAGCAGATTAAGAATGCAGTAAACTAAAACGTGGAGGTGTTGCAGAATCCGCCCTGTAAGACTGGGTTTTGCAACACCTTTTCTTAAATATGGAGAAAGATAATGGAAAACGAATTACTGACGGAGCTGGAGCAGAAGATTGGTTATCAGTTCAAGGATAAAGGACTTCTGAAACATGCCATGAGCCACAGCTCTTATGCGAATGAACGGCACATGGGAAAATTAAAAAGCAATGAACGGCTGGAGTTTCTGGGAGATGCGGTACTGGAGCTGGTGACCAGCGAGTATCTGTTCCATACATATCCAACCATGCCCGAAGGTGATGCTACAAAAATGCGTGCCAGCATTGTATGCGAGCAGACTCTGGCATTCTGTGCAAAAGCGATCCCGTTGGGGGACTATATTCTGCTGGGCAGAGGCGAAGAGATCAGCGGAGGACGTACCAGAGCATCTATTACGTCTGATGCCTGTGAGGCATTGATCGGAGCAATCTACTTGGATGGTGGTTTTACTAGCGCAAAAGAATTTATCTGCAAGTTCATTCTCAATGATCTGGAGCACAAGAAACTCTTTTTTGATAGTAAGACCATTTTACAGGAGCGCGTGCAGGCGCATCATGACAAAGTCCTGCATTATGAACTGGTGGGAGAGGAAGGCCCGGATCATCAGAAGCTGTTCGTGGTAGAGGCCAGACTGGGAGAGAAGGTGATCGGCCGCGGAAAAGGCCGGACAAAGAAAGCCGCTGAACAGGAAGCAGCCTACCATGCGCTGACAGGGCGGGAAAACTAGAACAGGAAAAGAATGCATGTATTTAAAAAGTATTGAAGTACAGGGATTTAAGTCCTTTGCAAATAAGATCGTATTTGAATTTCACAATGGAATCACCGGTATTGTAGGACCGAACGGCTCTGGAAAAAGTAATGTGGCAGATGCAGTCCGCTGGGTACTGGGTGAACAGCGGGTCAAGCAGCTTCGTGGAGGAACCATGCAGGATGTCATTTTCTCCGGTACAGAGAACCGGAAGCCTTTGAGCTTTGCGTCGGTAGCTATCACCATGGATAATGCAGATCACAAATTGCCGGTTGCCTATGAGGAAGTAACGGTCACGAGACGGTTATATCGGTCCGGGGAGAGTGAATATCTATTAAATGGAACTACCTGCAGGCTGAAGGATATTCAGGAGATGTTCTATGACACCGGTATTGGTAAAGAGGGATATTCTATCATCGGACAGGGGCAGATCGACCGGATCTTAAGTACCAGACCGGAGGAGGCCCGTGAGCTTTTTGATGAAGCTACCGGAATTGTAAAATTCAAGAAGCGTAAGAAGACGGCGGAGAAGAAGCTGGATGACGAGAAGCAGAATCTGCTTCGTGTCAATGATATTCTGACAGAGCTGGAGAAGCAGGTAGGACCTCTGGAACGCCAGGCAGAGAAGGCAAAAGAATATCTAAAGAAAAAAGAGACCTTAAAAGAGTTCGAGATCCATATTTTCCTGATGGAGATGGAAAATATTAAGAAGCAGTTGAAGGAACTGGAAGAAACCAGAAAGATCACTCAGGATCAGCTGGATGAGACAAAGGCCTCTTTTGAAAATACAAAGCTGGAATATGAACGGATCGAGAAAGAGCTGGAGGAGATCGAGCAGAAGATCGATGCAGCCAAAGAAGAAGCCACCTCTGCCAGAGTAGAGAAGCAGCAGATGAAGGGGCAGGCGGCAGTTCTCAAAGAACAGGTACGTTCTGCACAGGCAAATGCAAAGCATTATGCCGAACGTCTGCAGAATATAGAGCGGGATCTGACAGAGAGGCAACAGGAAAAAGAGACTGTTCTGGAAGAAAAGCAGGAGCAGGATCTTGCACTGGCGCAGGCAGAAAAAGTGCAGACGGATGCAGAGCAGAAAGTATCCGATATTCAGCAGCGGATCGCCGACAGCCAGACAAATATGGAAAACAGCAAGAATGAGATCATTTCTCTTCTGAACCAGCGGTCTTCCATTAAAGGAAAGCTGCAGCGCTATGATGCCATGACAGAACAGATCAATATCCGTATGTCAGAACTTAATCAGAAGCTGATCCAGATCCGCAGCGATGAGATGGGACAGGAAGAGCTGCTGGAACAGCGTAAGAAGGAGCTTCAGGAAGTAAGTGAGGAACTGAAGGCAAAGCTTTCTGAACGGGCAGAGATCGAGCAGAAGATCCAGGAGCTGCAGCAGCAGATCACATTGGGACGAAAGCGTCTGGAAGCGGGACAGAGCGCATATCACAGAGAAGCATCCAGACTGGAATCACTGCAGAACCTGGCAGAGCGCTATGACGGTTATGGCAACAGCATCCGTCGTGTTATGGAGCGAAAAGGACAGGAAGCAGGAATCTGCGGTGTGGTTGCAGATCTGATCCAGACGGATAAGAGATATGAGACAGCCATAGAGACAGCTCTTGGCGGAAGTATCCAGAATGTAGTCACAGAGGATGAGGAGACTGCAAAACGCCTGATCCAGTATCTGAAGCAGAACCGGTATGGTCGTGTGACATTTCTGCCATTGACGGCAGTGAGAAATCTGCAGGAATTTCGTCAGCCCCAGGTATTAAAAGAGCCTGGAGTTTTGGGTCTGGCACACACGCTGGTACAGGCAGATGCCCGTTATGCGGATATCTGTGCGCAGCTACTGGGAAGGACTGTTGTGGTGGATCATATCGACCATGCAGTGGCATTACAACGAAAATATAAATATACACTCCGTATCGTCACACTGGAAGGAGAGTCCCTGAATCCGGGAGGTTCCCTGACAGGAGGTGCTTTCAAGAACAGCAGCAGTCTCTTGAGCAGAAAACGAGAGATCGATGAATTACGAGAGCGGGTAGACAGACTTAAAAAAGAGCTGGAAGCTACACAGACTACGTTGGTGGAGCTTCAGAATGAGAGGAGTCGCTGTTATTCCATTCTGGATGAAGGAGCAGCAGTCCTTCAGGAGATCAAAGTCCGGGAAAATACAGCCCGCATGAACGTGGAGCAGTTGAAAGTGCAACGTAAAGCAGCCGGTACCGGAAGAGAAGCACTGGAAAAGGAAAGTGCAGAGCTGAAAAAACAGACGGCCGAGATCGAAGAGTTCCGAAAGGCCAATCAGACGGAGCTGAAAGATTCTGAGGCAATGGAAAAGGCACATACCTTTGCAGTGGAGACTTATCAGCAGCGCCTGGAGGAAGATAAGGCACTGGAGGCTGATGCAGCCAGAGAACTGGAGGATATCCATCTGGATACGGCATCCATCCGCCAGAAAGCAGAATTCTCATCTGCAAACCTCAGGCGAATCGAGGGAGAGATCCACAAGCTTTCCGAGGAAAAGGAGCAGATTCTGCAGGAACAGGTTCAGGCAGAGTCCGATACCCACAGCAGGCAGGAAGGCATTGAGACCCTGAATGCGCAGATGGAAGCGGCAGCCAGACGGATGGAAGAGCTGGAGCAGAAGACCCAGGAGTTGCAGAACCAGAAGGAAGCGCAATCCTCTTCCCACAAAGCATTCTTCGGACGAAGGGAAGAGCTGTCCGGCAGAATGAATGAGCTGGATAAGGAGCTGTTCCGCCTGGACAGCCAGAAGGAGAAGCTGGATGAGAATTCAGAGTCACTCATGAACCATATGTGGTCAGAATATGAGCTGACTTACAATGCGGCGATCCCGCTTCGCAAGGAAGAATATACCAGTCTTCCGGCATTGAAAAAAGACTGCGGCACGGTAAAAGAAGAGATCCGTGCTCTGGGCAATGTCAATGTGAATGCCATTGAAGATTATAAAGAGATATCGGAACGTTACACGTTCATGAATGGACAGCGCAATGACCTTCAGGAGGCAGAAGAAGCCTTGAAGCAGGTTATAAAGGAACTGGATACTGGTATGAAGAAACAGTTCATGGAACAGTTTGTGCTGATCCAGAGGGAGTTTGATAAAGCATTCAAGGAACTGTTTGGCGGCGGTAAAGGAACGCTGGAGTTGATTGATGAGGAGGATATTCTGGAGACAGGTATCCGGATCATCTCGCAGCCGCCGGGAAAGAAGCTGCAGAATATGATGCAGCTTTCCGGTGGTGAGAAGGCTCTGACAGCCATCTCTCTTCTGTTTGCCATTCAGAACTTAAAGCCGTCCCCCTTCTGTCTTCTGGATGAGATCGAGGCGGCACTGGACGACTCCAACGTGGTACGTTTTGCAAAATACCTTCACAAGCTGACCAGCGATACACAGTTTATCGTGATCACGCACCGAAGAGGTACCATGAATGCAGCTGACCGTCTGTATGGTATTACTATGCAGGAGAAGGGTGTATCTACTCTGGTGTCAGTGAATCTGATCGAAAATGATCTGGATAAATAGGAGGTGGCCTTATGGCTGAGGAGAAAAAAGGATTTTTCAGACGTCTGGCAGATGGCCTGGCAAAGACGAGAAACAATATTGTATCCGGAATGGATGCTATTTTCAACGGTTTCTCGGACATTGACGATGATTTCTATGATGAGATCGAAGAGACACTGGTAATGGGAGATATTGGTATCAATGCGACCACTGCCATTATTGATAATCTGAAACAGAAAGTAAAAGAACAGCATATTAAAGATCCCCATGAGTGCAAGGAGCTGCTGATTAACAGTATCAAGGAGCAGATGCAGGTAGGGGAGACCGCATATGAGTTTGAACACAGAACCTCTGTGGTACTGGTGATCGGTGTCAACGGAGTCGGTAAGACTACATCTGTAGGTAAACTGGCAGGAAAGCTCAAGGAACAGGGAAGAAAAGTGATCCTGGCAGCAGCAGATACGTTCCGTGCAGCAGCAGGAGAGCAGCTGACAGAATGGGCCAACCGTGCCGGAGTGGAGATCATCGGAGGATCGGAAGGCGCAGATCCGGCATCTGTTGTCTTCGACGCAGTAAGTGCTGCCAAGGCAAGAAAAGCAGACGTTCTGCTCATTGATACGGCAGGAAGACTTCACAACAAGAAGAATCTGATGGAAGAGCTGAAGAAGATCAACCGGATCATCGAAAGAGAATATCCGGATGCATATCGGGAAACTCTGGTGGTTCTGGATGGAACGACTGGACAGAATGCACTGGAGCAGGCAAGACAGTTTGGTGAGGTAGCAGATCTGACAGGTATCATCCTGACAAAACTGGATGGAACCGCAAAGGGCGGAATTGCAGTGGCAATTCAGTCTGAACTTAACGTTCCGGTTAAGTATATCGGAGTGGGAGAACATATTGATGATTTACAGAAATTTGACGCAGACACATTTGTAAATGCTTTGTTCTTACCAAGTTCCGAGAACTAACATATATCGCAAAACACAACATACAACAAAGGAGACACAAAAACCATGATGACAGCAATGACTTTGGAAAAATTTGAAGAAGCATGTGAGATTGTCGGCCGTGTGACCAACAAGACCGGCCTGGTATACAGCCAGTGCTTCAGCGACCAGTGCGGCAACAAAGTATATCTCAAACCAGAGAATATGCAGAAGACCGGCGCATTCAAGATCAGAGGTGCTTACTATAAGATCAGCACTCTGTCTGATGAGGACAGAAAGAAGGGACTGATCACTGCATCTGCAGGAAATCATGCTCAGGGTGTGGCATATGCGGCAAAAGAATATGGCTGTAAGGCAGTGATCGTTATGCCGACAGCAACTCCGCTGATCAAAGTCAACCATACCAAGGAGTACGGCGCAGAAGTCGTTCTCTATGGAAATGATTATGACGAGGCATGTGCGCATGCCATTGAGCTTGCAAAAGAAAAAGGATATACTTTCATCCATCCGTTTGATGATCTGGATGTGGCAACCGGTCAGGGAACGATCTCCATGGAGATCATCAAGGAGCTTCCGCTGGTTGATTACATTCTGGTACCTATCGGAGGAGGCGGACTGGCATCTGGTGTAGCCACTCTGGCTAAAATGCTGAATCCAAAGATCAAAGTCATCGGTGTGGAGCCGGAGGGAGCCAACTGTATGGAGCAGTCCCTGAAGAAGGGCGAGGTGATCTGTCTGGATCACAGTGCGACCATCGCAGACGGTACTGCAGTCCGTCAGCCTGGAAAGCTGATCTTTCCGTACATTCAGAAAAATATTGATCGCGTGATCTCTGTTCCGGATGACGAGCTGATCGTCGCATTTCTGGATATGGTAGAGAATCATAAGATGATCGTGGAGAACTCAGGACTCTTAAGTGTGGCAGCACTGAAGCATCTGAATGTAAAAGACAAGAAGATTGTCTGTATTTTAAGCGGCGGTAACATGGATATCATCACCATGTCTTCCGTGGTACAGCATGGACTGATCCAGAGAGACCGTATCTTCTCACTGTCTGTACTGCTGCCGGATAAGCCGGGTGAACTGGTACATGTAGCTTCTGTCATTGCAAAAGAGAATGGAAATGTCATCCGACTGGATCACAATCAGTTTGTCAGCACCAACAGAAGTGCAGCAGTAGAACTGAAGATCACGCTGGAAGCATTTGGAACAGAACATAAACAAAAGATCATCAAAGCACTGGAGAAGGCTGGTTATACACCGAAGCTTATCAGTGTCAACATTTAAGGAGAATATGTACGTATGGAGAGCCGTGTAAAAGAAACGATCGTAAGGCATGATAAAGGATACAACTGTGCGCAGGCAGTGGCGTGTACTTATTGTGACCTGTTTGGCTATAAGGAGGAAGATGTTTTCCGCATGACAGAAGGATTCGGGCTTGGCATGGGTTGTATGGCAGGTACCTGTGGCGCACTGTCAGGAGCAGTGCTTCTCGCAGGTCTTAAAAACAGTGATGGACAGATCAATGCTCCGAAGACCAAAGGAAAAACATATAAGCTGTCCAGACAGCTGCTGGAGCGTTTTCAGGAGCGCTGCGGTTCTACCATCTGTGCAGAGCTGAAGGGCGTGACCACCGGAACACCGGTGCATTCCTGTGCAGACTGCATCAAAGATGCGGCTGCTATTGTAGAGGAAGTGTTACTTGGAGGAGAAAATGAGTAAATATAACGAGATCAAAGCGGCACTGTTAGGTGCCGGAACAGTTGGCGGCGGTGTCTACAAGCTGATCGAAAAACGGAAAAGTGAGATGCCAAGCAAGGTACAGGCAGAGCTTACGATCACCAAAGTTCTGGTAAAAAATCTGAATAAAAAAAGAGAAGGAATTCCGGATGAGGTTCTGACCGATGACTGGCAGGAAATCCTGGATGACCCAAAGATCAGTATTGTGATCGAACTGATGGGAGGCATTGAACCGGCAAGAACTTATATTCTGGAAGCTTTGAAAGCTGGCAAGAATGTAGTTACAGCCAACAAGGATCTGTTGGCTGAACATGGAAAAGAGCTGATGGATGCAGCAGAAGAGTATCACAAAGATCTGTACTTTGAGGCTGCAGTAGGCGGCGGTATTCCCATCATCCGCCCATTAAAGGAGTGTCTGGCAGGAAACAATATTACAGAAGTTATGGGTATTGTCAATGGTACAACCAACTATATTCTGACTAAGATGACACAGGAAGGCATGGATTTTGGAGAAGCACTGAAGCAGGCTCAGGAGCTTGGATTTGCAGAGGCAGATCCTACTGCCGATGTGGAAGGACTGGACGCAGGTCGCAAGATGGCGATCCTGGCATCCATTGCATTCCATTCCAGAGTAACCTTTGATGATGTGGAGATCAAAGGAATCTCCGATATCACAGCCAGAGATATCAAATATGCAGGGGAGTTCGGCTACGTGCTGAAGCTTCTTGGTGTGGCAAGAAATGTCAATGACAAGATTGAAGTCAGTGTATCTCCGGTGATGATCCCGGAGCAGCACCCACTGGCGAAAGTCAATGATTCCTTCAATGCGGTATTCGTACATGGTGATGCAGTGGACGATGCCATGTTCCAGGGACGTGGAGCAGGTGAGTTCCCGACCGCAAGTGCTGTTGTTGGCGATGTGATCGCTACTGCCAGAAATATGCAGTATGACTGCTGCGGACGGATCGGATGCAGCTGTTATAAAAATCTGCCCATGCAGCCGGTGGGAGATTCCAGACATCGCTATTTCCTGCGCTTCTTAGTAGAAGACAGAACTGGCATTCTGGCAGGCGTGGCAGGCGTTCTTGGCAACAATGGTGTGAGCATCAGTCAGGTGATCCAGAAGCCGGCTGTAGATGGCGTGGCAGAGCTGGTAGTCATCACAGATAAAGTAGAGACCAGACATCTGCAGGATGCGCTTGTGATCTTTGGCGAGATGTCCATGATCCGTGAAGTGGCTTCCGTGATCCGCGTATACTCTCAAAAATAAAATTTCCGCAAATCGGGAACACTATAGACTGTGCAATTCAGAAAGGAGTGTGTCGATTGGAAATCAAAGAGATTACCGGGGACAATTTTCAGACTGAAGTAACAAAAGCTGCACAGCCAGTCCTGCTGGAATTCTATGCAGACGGGTGCAGCTTCTGCAAAGCACAGCTTTCCGTTCTTGAAGAAGCGGCAGAAGAAGCCTGTGATGTGAAGTTTGTCCGCGTCAATGGGGACAAGGAGCGTACACTGGCTGGTCAGTTCGGAGTGACTGTACTGCCGACCATGCTGATCATGAATGGAGAACAGATATTCCGGAGGATCACAGGATATCAGTCTTTGGAAGCGATCCTGTCTTATCTGGAAATGTAAAATGCGAAAAGGCCGGAGAAAGATGCGTTCTGTCCGGTCTTTCGTTATGTATAAAAACAGTCAGGAGAAAATCTATGAAAGTTCAAAAGCTGTTAAGCCTGATCCGTCAGTCCTGTGAACGGTACGAGATGATCGAAGAAGGGGACAAGATTGCTGTCGGCGTCTCCGGCGGCAAGGACAGTCTGACGCTGCTCTATGGATTAAAAGAACTGTCACGTTTCTATTCGAAGCATTTTACGGTGACGGCCATCTGTGTGGATCTGGGCTATGCCAATACAGATTTTACAGGAATTGAAGCTTATTGTGAAAAGCTTGGTGTGGAACTTACGATCATTCATACCCAGATCGGAAAGATCGTCATGGAAGAGCGAAAGGAACACAATCCCTGTTCCCTGTGTGCAAAGCTTCGGAAAGGGGCGCTGGTAGATGAAGCGGTCCGTCAGGGCTGCAATGTGATCGCTTATGCCCATCATAAAGATGATTTTGTGGAGACTATGCTTATGTCCATGATCTATCAGGGACAGTTCTATGCATTTCCACCGGTTACCTGGTTTGAAGATAAAGGAATCCGTGTGATCCGTCCGCTGATGTATGTGGAAGAAGGGCAGGTCAGAGGATTTATCAGAAGGCAGGAGATCAGAATCTTAAAAAGCCCATGCCCGGTGGACGGAACCACCAGGAGGGCTTATGTAAAAGACCTGCTTATGAAGCTTGATCGGGAGACGCCGGGAGCAAAAGAGCGTATGTTTCATGCCATTGTCACCGGCAATATTTACGACTGGGTGGATCCTAAGATCACAGATACCCGGAAAAACTGATCGGTCTTACCTATGTACGGCATGTGCTGAGTGAGGATGGATACCGGACCTATATCAGGGCAGGAGTGAACAGTCTATGAATGGAATTACAGATCTATTTCACAGTGAAAATGAATATTATGACAATCAGAGGGTGACTGGGTTCGTACAGGGAACTGTGGTGGAAAATAACAATGCGGATTTCAAAGGAATGGTCAAGGTGGAATTCACGGTCTGGGAACGCGGGAAGAACCTGTGTGAATGGGTGCGGCTGTTGTCTCCTTACGGAGGTGCAGACTATGGTCTGTATTGTGTGCCGGAGATCAATGAGACGGTGCTGGTGGGATTTATCGGAGGCAGTCTGAAGCGGCCATTCCTGCTTGGAAGTCTGTATCCGGGTGGAGCATCCATGGTATCCGAGAATTTTGATGATAAGAATCTGAAAAAACATCTGAAGACCAAGGGAGGCATGGACCTTCTGATCCTTGAGGAGAATGGAAAACAGAGCGTTACACTGACTACACCAAAAGGAAATGTGCTGACAGTCAGCGATGAGACAGAAAGCTGTAAGATTTCTGATAAAGATGGAAAAAATCAGATCAGCATGGATTATAAAAATGGAAAAGTAACCGTTCAGGCGGAGAAGACGATAGAACTGAAGGCAGGAAGTGTGGAGCTTACCATGGATGGAAATGGCGGAGCTATCAGTCTGAAAGCAAAGAAGATCGGAGTGACAGCGGATAATGAGATCGCACTGAAAGCCAACTCCGCACTGAAAGCAGAAGGCGCGCAGGTGGATGTAAAGGCGCAGGCCAAGATGAATCTGCAGGCATCTGGTCCACTGGCAGCCAAGGGAGCAGTGGTACAGATCAACTAGAAGGAAAGAGGAGACGGGCATGGAAGATTCAAGAGCATTTTTAGGAAGAGGCTTCGCATTTCCGCCGGAAGTCGATCCGGTGACAGGAAAATTCCGCATGGCAGAGGGGGAAGAAGATATCCGGCAGGCCATCTATATTATTCTGATGACCAGACTCAAGGAGAGGGCCATGCTGCCGGACTTTGGATGTAATCTTCAGGAATATATATATGATCTTCCAGATGCAGCATTTGAGTCCCGTCTGATCCGGGAAGCGGAGGATGCGCTGACCCGGTATGAGCCGCGGATCCGGCAGGTCAGTATATCGGTAGATCGTAATGATCATCTGCGGGGAGTCATATATCTGAACATTGACTATTATGTGAGGGCGACAAATAATCCGAACAATCTGGTATTCCCGTATTATCTGGAAGAAGGAATCGGAGAACTGTAATGATCCGGGAAGGAGATAAGAGCATGGAAAAACTGAAAAAGCTGATGAACTCTTACGTACCGGAATTTGCCTATGAACCGGGAGCGTCAGATCCAGGTTCAGTGCTGACAGATCTTTGCGCAGAGATGATCGGAACCTGTGAGGAGCGTTATAGCCGGGTGCTGTCCAAGCATAGGATCCAGTATCTGAACCTGTTTGATCCATTGATCCAGGAACCGGTCAGTGCATCCAGAGGTTATGTACAGTTTCAGCCGGTGAAAGGATATGAAGGAATGGTTCCGATTCCGGCAGGAACCAGTGTGATCGCATCTCATCCGGACGCAGGAGAGCTCCTCTTTGAGACGGAGCATGGAATTACTGCGGTGGATACGGTACCGGAGCTTATGGTTGTCACCGACCGGAGTCAGGACCGGATCGTGAGAAAGCAGTATGAGCCGGGAGAACCCTTGAGCTTTACTGCATTTGGCGTGGAAGGAGAGAACCTTACAGAGCATAAACTGTATCTGTGCTTTGATAATCTTCTGGAAGAACTGACAGGGCTTGATCTGTATGTGTATCCGCAGGCATCTGCAGAACAGCAGCAGGAGGAATTGCTTCATAGTCTTGCCGGAAGTGATATGTGCTGGTCTGTCTTAGAAGCAGATGGAAAAGAGACGGTAGTTCCTTCTGTAGCAGAGGAACAGGGAGCCATTCATCTGAGCCTGCCTGATTATGTGCCTCAGAAAGCTGTGGTGAGACAGAAGGAAGGCTATTACCTGATCCTCACCTGTCTGGGAGAACTTCCGGAATGGTACGTAAAAGAGGTGTCGGTAAGCATGAAGCGCACGCACCTGATCCCGTCAGAACTATATCTGAACGGAACAAGTGAAAGTGCCGGTATGGTCTATCCATTTGGAAAACCCATGGGACTTTACAATGAAATGACGCTGGATGACAGAGAAGTGCTGAGCCGCCGGGGTGCGAAGATCAGTCTGTCGTTCCATCTGGGTTATCAGATCCGGGAAGAGCGGGCTGAAGTTCCGGAAATGGATCTGGAATATAAGGCGATCATGAAAAAGCCAAGAAAGCCGTTAAGTATCCGTGCTGTGGAAGTGTGTGCAGATGATGTATGCTGGGAGTATCTGAGTTGGACAGGCTGGAAGCGCCTGTTTCAGGAAGAACATCTGCGGTCCATGTTCAATGGTTCCACAGAAGGAGATGTGACCTTACAGTTTATCTGTCCGCAGGATATGGCGGATTATGAAGAAAATGCCGGAGGCAGGATCCGGGTACGTCTTCTTCAGGCGGAAAATATTTATCAGATGCCGGCCATCTATCGTTGTCCGGTGCTGACAGGAATCAATTTTTCATATTCTTATGAAGAACAGAAACAGATGCCATCCTTTATCATGGCGAAAAATAATTTTGATGAGAAGGAAATGACCGGTATCTGGAAGCCGTTTTATCAGACAGAAAACAGCCGCAGGACTATGTATCTGGGGTTTGCCGGTTCCATGGCAGGTATGCCCTTAAGTCTCTATTTTGATATTGAAAATTACAGTGACAGACCTGCGGATTATCAGGTGGAGTATCTGTCACCCAGAGGTTTTCAGCCGGTGAGGATCACGGATCAGACCGGTGGTTTCTGTGGATCAGGAACGATCCTCTTTATGGTTCCTCAGGACGCAGTGCAGAAGAATCTCTATGGATATGAGGGATATTTCCTGCGATTTGTCAATTATAACCGGGAGAACCCAGAATATGTTCTGCCCCAGGTCAAAGGGATCTATCCCAATATGGCTCGGGTGGTCAATGTCAATACAGTGACCGAAGAATTTTATCTGGATGATATGGATAATGCCCTTCAGATCCAGCTGTCCCAGCAGAACCTTCTGAAAGTAAGGGTAGAAGTACAGGAAGAGACGCATCAGGGGCTTCAGTGGATAGAGTGGAAACAGGGCAGACACAGCTACGAAGGCGGGAGAACCTATCAGATCGATATGGAGGCAGGACTTCTGTCCTTCCGGAAACATGCATTTGCAGAATATCATCTGCCGGAGGATGGTCCGCAGATCAGGGTATCGCACAGCAATTACAATGGAAGTGCGGCAAATGTACCGGCGGACAGTATTACGACTCCGGGAACAGCAATCCGCTATCTGTCAGCCGTGACCAATCCATTTCCGACTTATGGAGGATATGACGGATATACAGAGCAGACCACCGGCCAGCTGGTGGCAGGACTTTTAAGAACCAGAGGGCGCGCAGTGACAGAGTCGGATCTGATGGATCTGATCTCCCAGGAGTCTTATGGAATTCGGAAAGTGCGGTATTGCAATCATACGGATGCCTATGGAAATACAGATGTAGATCAGGTGACCATTGCTGTTCTGGTGGAGGAATATGAAAAAGGTGCCCATGTATTTTCACAGGTTAAGAAAAAGATCAAGGATCGTCTGCTGAGCGATGGAATCTTCCAGCCTGCCGGCAGAACGCTCAATCTGATCCAACCTCATTTTGTACGGTTGAATGTGCGGGTTTGGCTGGAGAAAGATTCCATGGAGCAAGCCTATGATATGCAGCAGCAGGCACTGGAACTGATCCGGAGATTTATTGATCCGATGGAAGGCGGCATGTCGGGACAGGGATGGCAGATCGGAGAACTGCCGTCACCGCTGCAGCTTACCGCATTTTTAAGAACCGGTATGGATGGTGTGAGTATTTCCAGAATGCTGGTCACCGCGTGGGAAAACGGACAGGAACGTCCGGTGGACAGTGAGTTTTATGAGAAGCATAAGAATCCGTTCCGTATGGCGGTAAATGGGGAACACATGGTATATATCGAGGTGAGAGAATGTTAAAGGTACCACAGCTTAATGACATGACATATGAGCAGATCATACAGAGGGCCGTGAGCCGTATCCCGTCTCTGACAGATCAATGGACAGACTTTAACAGTCATGATCCGGGAATCACGGTTCTCCAGACCTATGCGTGGCTTGTGGATATGCTGAATTATTATATGGATGCCACAGGGGATGTGCATGTGAAGAAATACCTGAAACTTCTGGGCATTCAGCAGCAAAAGCGCCGGGCAGCAGCTGGTTATGTAGTGATCCACGGGGACGTACAGCAGGAGATCCCAAAAGGAACCAGACTCTTCGCAGGTGATATCTCTTTTGAGACAGCGGAAGAATGGAAAGGTTCAGAAAACAGATTCTGTTCCTTCCTGCGGCAGATAGAAGATCAGTACCTGGATCTGACTGCATTTGCAGGTACCGACGGAGAATATGCCGATATTTTTCAGCCGGAAGAACAGGCAGCACAGGCTGTGTGTCTTGGATTTTCAAAGCCGCTGCAGGCGGAAGACAGGATCTATATCTGTGTGGAATATCAGGAGAGGAGAAATCCTTTTGATCAGACCTTCCGTCTGGGAACACTGGAATGGCAGGTGTTTACTGAAGAAGGCTGGAAGACAGTGGAAGTGGAAGACGAGACTTGCGGATTTTTAAGAAGCGGATTTGTGACGCTTAAAGATATGGCGCCTATGGCAGTATGGAGTCCTATGTTCGGCAATGGACGGGCATACTATCTGAAAGCCAATCTGCAGGAAAATACATATGACAGTTGTCCGCGGATAGGCATGGTGTATGTGAATCCTCTGAAGGTCATCCAGCAGCACACAGTCTGTAAAGAGGGAGAACTGCTGCCAGAGCTTCTGATCGGAACCACTGATGGATGTGCAGGGCAGAGCCTTCTGTTTGATTATCCCTATGCATATAAGTTTTCCCTGGCGGTTGTGGGAGAGGATGGAGAGGTAGAAACCTATCATTATGCAGAAGATCTGGAGGAAGCAGGCTACAAGGATCGGGTATTCACATATGAGGAAGAGACTCAGAGCATCCGCTTTGGTGATGGGATTCATGGAGTGATCCCGAGACAGAATAAAGATATTTATGTGACAGGGTTGATCTGTTCTCTGTGCGGCAATGGAAATGTGCAGGCAGGAGAACTGAACCGGTTTGAAGATCCGACCATCAGAGCAGCTGTCAGCAATCCACTGCCAGTGGATGGAGGACAGGATGCAGAGACCATCCGTGATATGAAAAAGCGGATGCAGAAGGAATTGTTCATTCAGAACCGGATGGCCTCACAGACAGATTATGAGACCATCGTAAAGCAGACACCGGGCCTTATGATCGATCTGGTGCAGGTGATCCCTGGAAAAGAATATGGCGTCATGCATCGCCAGAACCGGAGTGAAAATGAAGTGGTTGTAGTGGTCAAGCCGTGGAGCGATGAAAAAAAACCAGTTTTGAAAGAACAGTACCGAAAAGCCATTGAGGACTATATCGAACCATATCGGCTGATCAATACCAAGGTGACGGTGGAATCTGCCAGATATGCAGGTATCTGCGTACATGGAAAGATCGCATTGGAGCAGGATTCTCCAAAGACCAGAAAAGCGGTACTGGAACGGATCAGCAGGGAGCTTTCTTATACAGAACGAAAGCATCCTTTTGGAACGGTGATTTCTTATGGACAGTTGTTTACAGCACTGGAAAATACCGAAGGGGTAAAAAAGGTACTGGAACTGAATCTGGAGAGAACTGGAAATGCAGCCAGAAAGAATGACAGAGGAGATGTGCTTCTGGATGCAGATGCGCTGGGGATCCTGGAGGAGACAGATCTGGAATTTTGCTAGGAAGGAGGAACACCGGCTATGATGGAAGAAGGAAAAAAGATTAATTTTTACCGGCTGGGTCTGGAAAATGGAAGACGGTACCGGATGGAGCTGACAGATGAATACAGACTTACCGGAACAGGCGGCGGTGTGTTCCTGTATCTGGCGCCAGTTTATGACTCCAGAGATCGGGATGGATCCTGGCATAGACTGGTTCTGGAGGGCGATTTTTATCGTTGCAAATATGAAGTATTGGTCATGGCGACCAATGAGAATCTGACAGAGCAGACAGAAAAAGCATGGGAAGAGGGCAGTTCACCGGATCTGTTCTGGCCGGAGGGCTCTTATGTACGGAAAGTAAATACAGATGATTTTCTGCTCCATGAACTGAAAGGCCGGTATCTGTGGGTACTGATCCGAATATCGGGAGCTGCCGTTGACAGTCATTTCTGTATGGAAGGATTTCGTGTGGAATTTCCGTGGACCAGTTTTTCTGGTTATCTTCCGGAGATCTATCAGGAAGCCGGACAGAATTCATTTTTTGAGCGTTATATGGCGGTCTTCCAGAGCATGTACGAAGATCTGGAGCAGCAGGTAGATCATCTGCCCCGGATCCTGGACTATGAGAGCACACCGGACGAAAATCTTGGAACGCTTCTTACGTGGACAGGAAAGCCTTATGGAGGCGCAGAACCTGGAGCGGAGAAGATCCGTATGCTAATCCGGGATTTAAGCAAGATCCAGACCGGAAAAGGTACGGTACGGGTGATGAAGCAGATGATCCAGTTTGTTACCGGTCGGGACGCGGTAATCATGGAGTATTTTAAGTGGCATGACTGGATGCGCAGAGGAGCCAGCCAGTTAGAGCGGTATGAGAAGCTGTTTGGAAAAAATGAAGATCAGTTCTGTGTGATCCTGGATCTGACAAGGGAAGGTCAGCCAGTGGTGCCGGAGGAGCTTCAGAAACTTCTGCAGGAATACACGCCTCTTGGTATGAACAGTAATCTGATTTTTCTTGACTGGTCCAGCCAGATGGATACGCACTGTTATCTTGATAAAAACAGCCGGCTGGCAATTCCGGAGCGTGCGGATACCAGTGGATTCTCGCTGGATGGAAATTATGTACTTGGATGATTTTGATGCTTGCAAATTAAGCGTCAGCCGTGTATAATGGTCAGAAATAGGGAGCTCAAATAGATGGGCTGAGAGTAGACTTTTTAGTCTTGACCTGGAACCTGATTTGGATAATGCCAACGTAGGGAAATACATGTCGCAAAGAAATGCACTTATGTGTCGTTGCTCTCTGTTTTGTGTGAACTGGGGGCACCACTTTTCACAGAGTATGACAGGCGCCGAATGATATGCTATGCGTATCATTCGGTGCCTTTTTGCTTTTTCAGGGTGTCAGAACGGTGAAAGGAGAGCTTGTCATGGTAAAGATCAATGGAGAAGACAAAGAGATTGCCGGAAGAAATCTTCTGGAATATCTCAATGAAGCCGGATTTGAAACAGAACGGGTGGTTGTAGAGAAAAACCTTGAGATCATCCCAAAAGATCAGTTCGGACAGGTGGTCATCCAGGATGAAGATGTGATTGAAGTTGTGAGATTTGTCGGTGGAGGTTGAGAGATGACAAGGATGCAGAAGGAAATGCAGGAGCGGATCTCCAGGGAACAGCTGGATCAGGCATTTGATGCCAGATTTCCAGAAGAGATGCGGACAAAACTGCGCAATGCCAGAGTGGCTGTGGCAGGACTTGGAGGATTGGGATCCAATATTGCAGTGATGCTTGCCAGAAGTGGAGTCGGTGAGCTTCTGCTGGTGGATTTTGATACGGTGGATGTGACCAATCTGAATCGGCAGATGTATTTGATCCCTCAGCTTGGCAAGCCAAAAGCAGAAGCATTGCCGGAGATTCTGTATCAGATCAATCCATATCTGACATATCGCTCCGTGTGTATAAAAGTTACACCGGATAATGTAAAGGAACTGTTTTCAGAATATCCGATCGTATGTGAAGCATTTGATAAGCCGGATCAGAAAGCCATGCTTGTCCGGGAACTGCTTATGCAGTGTCCTAAGACAATCGTGGTGTCGGGAAATGGTATGGCGGGGTATGCAGATGCCAATGAGATCCGTACCTGTCAGGTGATGAAACGATTATATGTGTGCGGAGATCAAAGTACGGATGTTGGAAATGGAATCGGACTGATCGCACCAAGAGTGGCAGTCTGTGCTGCACATGAAGCGAACAAAGTGCTGCAGTTGATTATGCAGACAGAATCATAGTTTACGAAAAGGGGAAGAAACATGGAAGATAAATTTATATTAGGTGGTAAAGAATTTCACAGTCGTTTTATTCTGGGTTCAGGAAAATATAATCTGAACCTGATCAAGGCAGCAGTAGAGCAGGGAGGAGCAGAGATCATCACGCTTGCTCTGCGCCGTGCCAACACACAGGAAAGTGAAAATATTCTGGACTTTATTCCGAAGGGAGTGACACTTCTTCCGAACACCTCAGGTGCAAGAACTGCAGAGGAGGCAGTCCGGATCGCACGTCTGAGCAGAGCTATGGGATGTGGAGATTTTGTAAAAGTGGAGATCATGCGGGATGCAAAATATCTGTTCCCGGATAATTATGAGACAGTAAAAGCAACGGAAATCCTTGCAAAAGAGGGATTTGTAGTGCTTCCGTATATGAATCCGGATCTGAATGTGGCAAGAGATCTGCAGAATGCAGGCGCAGCAGCTGTCATGCCGCTGGCAGCGCCGATCGGAAGCAACAAAGGTCTTGCAACGAAAGCGATGATCCGGGTTCTGATCGATGAGATCGATCTGCCGATCATTGTGGACGCAGGAATTGGAAAACCATCTCAGGCATGTGAAGCCATGGAAATGGGAGCAGCAGCCATCATGGCAAATACAGCCATTGCTACAGCTGGAAATGTACCGGAGATGGCAGCCGCATTCAAGCTTGCTATTGAAGCCGGAAGAAAAGCATATCTGACAGGAATGGGAAGAGTCCTTGCCAGAGGTGGAAGTGCATCAGATCCACTGACAGGATTTCTGCATTAGGGAGGAATGGTCATGAATGAAGAAAATCAGGTATATTTTGTAGACAGTGATACACTGCCTCCGGCTGCTCTTGAGAGAAAGCACCGTCTGGAACAGGATCCGTCCTTCCGTACCAATCATATGGAATACATGAAAGGAATGGAGATCATACAGTCCGATATCAAGGATAAAGTGCTCAAAGCCATGGATGAATTTGACTATGATGCTTACACTGCAGCGGACGTGGAGAGGGCTCTTTCTCATGAGACCTGTTCCGTAGAGGATTTTAAGGCACTGATCTCTCCGGCAGCAGCTCCTTACCTGGAACAGATGGCTAGGAAGGCAGAAGAAGTCACGAAGAATCATTTTGGAAATACTGTCTATATTTTTACACCTCTTTATATTGCCAACTACTGTCAGAATTACTGCATATACTGCGGATTCAACTGTTACAACAACATTCGCAGAAAGAAGCTGACTTTTGAAGAAATCGAGCATGAGATGCAGGTGATCGCAAAGACCGGTATGGAGGAGATCCTGATCCTGACAGGTGAGAGCAGGACCTATTCAGATGTGACGTATATCGGAAAAGCAGTGAAGATCGCGCGGAAATATTTTAAAAATATCGGCATTGAGATCTATCCGGTCAATGTGGATGAATACCGGTATCTGCACGAATGTGGGGTAGATTATGTGACGGTATTTCAGGAGACATACAACACGGATAAATACGAGACGCTGCATCTGATGGGGCACAAGAGGGTGTGGCCTTATCGATTTGATGCGCAGGAACGAGCATTGATGGGAGGTATGCGCGGAGCCGGATTTTCAGCACTTTTAGGGCTGGATGATTTCCGAAAGGATGCGCTGGCAACGGCACTTCACGTCTACTATATCAACCGGAAATATCCACACGCTGAACTTTCTCTGAGTTGTCCGCGCCTCCGTCCGATCGTAAATAATGATAAGATCAATCCGCGGGATGTGGGAGAGAAGGAACTCTGTCAGGTGTTGTGTGCATATCGGTTGTTCCTGCCCTTTGCAGGAATCACGGTGTCCAGCCGGGAGAGCGAAAGCTTCCGAAATGGAATTACGAAGATCTGTGCTACGAAAGTCTCCGCAGGCGTTTCTACCGGAATTGGTGATCACGAAGAAAAATACGAAGGAAAAGAAGATGCAGATGTGGGAGACGAGCAGTTTGAGATTAATGACGACCGCTCCTTTGATAAAATGTATCAGGATATGGAGCGGGGCGGTCTGCAGCCGGTCCTGAATGACTATATCTATGTATAATCCATATGAGCATGCGATTGTGATCACCAATCGGACACTGGTTCAGGGATCATTTCTGGAACAGATGGAGAAAGTGGTCTGTCTGCATCCTCAAGGGGTGATCCTCAGGGAAAGAGATCTTTCAGATGAAGAGTATGAAGCTCTGGCCGAAAAAGTGCTTGGTATCTGTGCAAGAGAGAAGGTATCGTGTTTCCTTCACTCCCGGATCTCGATTGCAAGGAGGCTTGGCTGTACAGATATCCATCTGTCGATTCCGTATGTGCAGTCAATGTCGGAGACAGAGAGGGAAGAACTTCGGAGGAGCTTTGCACAAGTCAGCATTTCCTGTCATAGTATGGAAGATATGGAACTGGCGGTACAGGCTGGTGCTTCTCAGATCATTCTTGGCACCATCTTTGAGACAGACTGCAAGAAAGGTCTGCAAGGAAAAGGTGTGGAATTTGTAAGACAGATCTGTGCCAGGTGTCCGGTCCCGGTCTATGCGATCGGTGGTATGAATCTGGAACGGATCTCACTTGTGCGGCAGGCTGGAGCAGCAGGCGGATGTATGATGTCCGGATTTATGAAGTTATAAAATGATTTGTAAATGGTTATGAGCGGTTATATAATGAAAATAACGACTCATAACCATTTTTTTGATAAAGGAGAATATACATGAGATTTTTGCATCTGGGAGATCTGCATCTGGGCAAATCCCTGGGAGATTTTGACCTGATCGGAGATCAGAAATATATATTGGATCAGATGCTTGCAGTGATCCGGGAAAGGACGGTAGATGCGGTACTGATTGCCGGGGATGTGTATGATAAAGCCATTCCCAGTGAGGCTGCCACTAATCTGCTGGATTATTTTCTGTGTCGCCTGGCAGAAACAGGAGTGAAGACCTTCCTGATCAGCGGTAATCATGATTCTGATGACCGGCTGAACTACGGCAGCCGGTTATTCCAGGATAATCAGATCTTTATTTCTTCTGTTTTCAGAGGAGAATTGGAGAAATATACCGTAGAAGATGAGCAGGGGGAAGTGGATGTGTATTTGCTTCCATTTGTGAAAGCATCTCAGGTGCGGCATTATTTTCCAGATGCAAAGATTGACTCCTATGATGATGCAGTGCGTGTGATCATTGAGCATGCTCATCTGGATCGCCAGAAGAGAAATGTGATCGTGGCACACCAGTTTGTGGCAGGAAGGTCAGAAGATCCGGTACTGGCAGGTTCGGAGAGCATCGGAACACAGAGTGTGGGACTGGTGGAGAAGATCAGTTATGACTGCTTTGATCCGTTTGATTATGTGGCGCTGGGGCATATTCATTCGCCTCAGAAAGTAGGAAGAGAAGAAGTTCGATATGCAGGATCACCGCTTAAATATTCTTTGAGTGAGGTGAATCATATAAAATCTGTGCCATTGGTGACCCTCGGAGAGAAGGGAAAGGTGTCGGTGGAACTGATCCCGCTGTCACCTATGAGAGATCTGCGCCATATAAAAGGCTCCATACGAGAATTACTGGATAAGAAACATGTGCAGTCGCCGGAGGACTTTATCTATGCAACTCTTACGGATGAAGAAATCATAGGTGATGCCATGGGAATCTTTCAACAGGTCTATCCCAATACAGTGAAGATCGACTATGACAATTCCCACACCAGGGAGATCGAGCAGGTGGATCTTTCCCATATTGTTGAAAATAAATCATTTTCGGAACTGATCAGTGATTTTTATCAGCTCATGTATCAGTGTGAGATCAGTGAAGAAGAGATGGACTATATGAAAATGGCAGCGCGGGAGGCAGGAGTGATCCATGAAACCGAGTAAACTGATCATAAGCGCATTTGGACCCTATGCGGGACGGGTGCCCGAAATAGATTTTACAAAATTTGAAGAAAAGGGGTTGTTTCTGATCTCCGGAGATACGGGTGCGGGTAAGACGACGATCTTTGATGCCATCTGTTTTGCGCTGTATGGAACGACCAGCGGCTCTTACCGGGATACGAAAAACTTAAGAAGCGAATATGCCAGCGATACAGCAGAAAGTTATGTAGATTTCTACTTTTCTCACCAGGGAAAAAATTACCACATCTGGCGGCAGCCTTCTTATGAGAGAAAAAAGCAGCGGGGAACCGGTGTGATCACGGAGAAGGAAAAAGCAGTATTTTACGAAGAAGGGAAGGCTCCTGTTGAGGGGCTTACCCAGGTGAATCTTGCGGTGAAGGACCTGCTCCATATTGATGAAAAACAGTTCAAGCAGATCGCCATGATCGCTCAGGGGGAATTTCGGGATTTGCTCAATGCGAAGACGGAACAGCGGACGGAGATCCTGCGGACCATTTTCCTGACCGATGGCTATAAGAATATCGAGTACAGGTTAAAAGACCGGATGGATGCAAGCTATGCGATCAGGCGGAAGACAGAGGACAGCATTGTTCAGTACTTTGGGGATGTGTCAGCATCTAAGACAGATGTGTTGTCAGAAGAACTGACAGAACTTAAGGACAGAGCCAGAGAGTCTGGCAGTGCGTGGAATCTGGAAGAACTGCTGGAATTGCTTGGGCGTCTGATACAGTCTGATCAGGAGAAGCTGGAAGTGGAAAAGGAGCGGCTGGAGCAAGCGGAGTGTATTCTTCGCTCTAAGCAGGAAGCACTGGCAACAGCGCAGACCAATAACGAGTTTATTGACCGGTTGCTGTATCTTCAGAAGGAAAGAGCAGAACTTGCGACCAGAGGGCAGAAGATCAAAGATGCCACAGATCTGCTGGACAGGCAGAAAACAGCCACCCGGGAAGTGCATCCAGTATATCTTGCATGGAAATCAAAAGCAGATGCTGTGATCTATACGGAAAAAGAGATTGAAAATAAGCAGAAGAGCTTTCTGGCTGCGGAGAAGACGGCAAAAGAGGCAGCGGAGCAGTCTGCACTGGCAGAAGAAAAAAGAGGCAGAGCAGAGGAACTGCAGAAAAAAATCGATAAAATCAATGCAGAGGAACAGAAATATCAGCAGAGGGAACAGTTAAAAGAAAAAGTTGCCGCATTGACAAACGATCAAAAGATACTTGCAGAAAAAGAAACAAGTTATGATACAGCGGAAAAAAAGCTGGAAGAAACCATACAGAATCTGAAGGAAACTGTGGCAGAGTTGAAAAACAGGCCGACAGAGATGCAGGAGATCAGAAACCAGGGAGAGAAGTTGGAAGAGCTGGCAGAGAATATTCGCGTGATCCTGGAAGAGCGGGTATCGGACAGAACTGCGGGGAAAAGAAAGCTCGCTGAAAAACAGCAGGTATTTCTGAAAGCCCGGGAAAAGTATGAAGCTATCCGGGAAATGCGTATGGAAGCAGAACGAATTCTGGAAAATTGTCGGGCGGGAATTCTGGCAAAAGACCTGGAGGAAGGTCAGAAGTGCCCGGTCTGTGGTTCTGTGCATCATCCGGAACTGGCATCTCTTCCAGAACGATTCATTACAGAAGAAGAGCTTGAAAAATATGAGAGCCGGGAGTCCACGCTTCAGGAGCAGAAGGATCAGGCAAATACGGAGGCAGAAAAAGCGAAGACTGCTCTGGAAGTGCTGGAAAAGCAGTTGCAAGTGGATGGCATGACCTGCCTGAGACGGGCAGGGACAGAACATCATCCAGAAATAGAATCTCTGGACGAACTGTTGGTGTGTCTGCAAGAGGCATATAAGACGCTTCTCTATGAGAAAAAAGCAAATCAGGAACGACTGCTTATTCTGCAGGCAGACTGTATGGCATTGAAAAAGGCGGAGAAGGATCTTGCAAAGGCAGAAGAGGAGAGCAAAAGACTGGCAGATGACAAGAAAACGCTTACGATCAGAAAACAGGAAACAGAAAGCAGTCTGATTGAAGCGAAGACCATGTTCAGTTCCTTAAATGAGCTGAGCTTTGATACCTGGAAAGAAGCGGAAAAGGTCTGCACAGACTCTGCAGATGAGGTACAGCAGATAGTTACTCATATTCAGCAGGCACTGCAGGCGCAGAAAGATGCGGATGAGAAAGTAACTGCCCTGCAGGCATCACTGGAGACTCTTGCCAGAACTTTGGGTGCACAAAAAGAAGATGAAGTGAAAGCAAAGGCTGCCCTTGAAGGTGTACTGGAAAAACAGAAGTTTCAGTCTGTGGAGGAACTGCTTCCGTTTGTGGTAACAGAAGCAGCCCTTAAGAAGACGGAAGATCAGATCACAGATTACAGACAGGCAGTGGCTACCAATCAAACACAGCTTTCCCAGGCGGAAAAGGATGCAGAGGGAAGACAGCCGGTGGATGCACAGGCTCTGAGTGAAATGTGTACGTTACAGGAGCAGACGGTAAAGACATGTCGGGAAGCAGTCAATATGATCCGTAACCGGATCGCCAATAATTCTGAAAAACAGACCAATATTCTTTCTCAGAGAAGCACCTTTGAGAAAGCATCAAAGGAATATAGCATATCCCGGAGATTGTATACCCTTGTAAAAGGAACTACAGGCAACGGCAAGATCACGCTGGAGCAGTATATACAGGCGGCAGGTTTTGACGGAATCATTGCGGCGGCAAACCGGCGGCTCCTTCCTATGAGTGGTGGGCAGTATGAACTGTACAGACAGAGGGATTCTATCGGAAAGAAGATCAACAGCTTTCTGGATCTGGAAGTACTGGATAACTATACCGGACACCGGCGGCCAGTGGGGAATCTCTCCGGTGGCGAGAGCTTTAAGGCTTCTTTAAGTCTGGCACTGGGGCTGTCAGATACGGTCTCTTCTAATCTGGGCGGTATTCAGATGGATGCTCTGTTTGTGGATGAAGGATTCGGAACACTGGATCGAAAGTCCATGGAAGATGCCATGGATGCACTGATCAATCTGTCCGGAACCAATAAGCTGGTGGGAATCATCAGTCACCGGGAAGAACTGAAAGAAAATATTCCACAGCAGATCAAAGTGAAAAAGCTCCGGGATGGAAGTCAGATCACCATTGAGACTGATGTGTAAATAATCATTTTAGTAGCATAAATTATGCGTGTATTCTGCCTGATTTCAAAATATGCAGAAATAATGCATAATTGACAAATATGCAGAAAAAGCGCATAATTTAAGCGAGGTGATGGGGTATGCAGTATTATGCGATTATAGGAGATATCAAAAGATCTAAAAAAATTGAAAATCGTTGTGAGATACAGGAAAAATTAAAAAAGATTCTGGATAACGTGAATTCCATTTATAATAACGATATTTCTGCCAAATTTTTGATAACGTTGGGAGATGAGTTTCAGGGGTTACTTGAGATAACGGCTCCCATATTAGAAATAATCAAATATATTCAAAGAGAAATATATCCAATTAAACTTCGGTTTGGTGTTGGAATAGGGAATGTATCTACGTTGATTAATCACGAAGCAGCGATTGGCGCGGATGGACCAGCTTTTTATGCAGCACGTGAGATGATAGAATTTCTGCGTGAACAGGAAAAAAAGTTGAAGAAGCAGGCGGCAGATATTCAGATTTCTGTGTATGAAAAAAAATGTTTTGAAACAGAAGAAATAAATGCGATGTTTTCACTTTTGAAAATAATTGAAGATAGCTGGACAGAGAAACAACGTTATACAATATGGGATATGATGATTCACCAAGGAAGTCAGGAAATGTGCGCTGAAAGAATGGATATAACTCAGTCAACGGTTGCAAGGAGACTGGCGGATGGAAAGTATATCATTTACCAAAGAACAATGGAAGTCATTGATGAAGCAATACGAAGATTAGGAAATAAGAAATGGTAATCAGATATTTGTTATTATTGGCCTTGGGGCATGTGTTGTTTTTTGTAATATAATTATTTTAAACTAAAATATATATTAAATGAAGGGACAGGAGGATACAGTATGTTATTTTTAGAATATCCAAAATGCAGTACTTGTCAGAAAGCGAAAAAATGGCTGGATGATCACGGAATCGCTTATGAAGACCGTCATATTAAAGAGCAGAATCCCAGTGAGGAGGAATTGAAAGCCTGGCATGAGGAAAGTGGATTTCCGCTGAAAAAATTTTTTAATACCAGCGGAATGCTCTACAAAGAAATGCAGTTAAAGGACAAACTGCCGCAAATGTCAGAAGAAGAGCAGTATGCATTGCTGGCAACGGACGGTATGCTGGTGAAACGACCGGTTCTGGTGGGGGATGGTTTTGTGCTGACCGGATTTAAGGAGAGCACCTGGGCGGAGGCACTTGGCATCAAATAAAGGAGGCGAAAATTTATGGGAATTGCAGAGATGTTGGATGAATTAAAGCAGAAGGCGCACAATGATTCCGCACTTCGTGAAGAACTGCTTGCCACCAGGAAGGAAGCACAGCCCTATGCCGCGTTCTGTAAGAAATGCCGGGAGCTTGGATATGAAATCTATGAGATGGATCTGCTCACCGCAGGAGAAGAAGCCTATGCGGCCATGCGCCGGAGCACCAACGGCGGCGGAGAGAATTCTCCCATGCTGGAAGGTGAAGATGATTATTATGAGCTGTTTTTTGCGGGTCTGTAAGTAAAGGAGAGAAGACCGATGAAGAAACCACGGATAGATGAACAGGCAGTGGTGGCAGACGGAGCTGTTGTACTTGGCGATGTGACGATTAAGAAGGATGTAAGTATCTGGTACAATGCAGTGATCCGAGGGGATGTTAATTCAATCAGTATTGGTGAAGGAACGAATATTCAGGATCTGGCAGTGCTGCATGTGGATGCAGATGCGTCCCTGGCTATTGGGAAAAATGTGACGATAGGCCATGGAGCAATCCTTCATGGATGTACGATCAAGGATCAGGCTTTGATTGGCATGGGAGCCATTGTGCTGAACGGTTCTGTGATCGGAAAGGGAAGTATGATCGCAGCGGGCGCACTTGTGCCCCAGAATACGGTAGTGCCGGACGGAGCTCTCTATATGGGAAATCCTGCCAAATTTAGAAGGATGCTGACGGAAGAAGAACTGACAGCAAACCTGAAAAATGCAGCAAATTATATAAAAGAGAGTAAAGATCTGAATAATTAGTCAAATACCTATTGCCCTTATAGGTATTTCGTGATAGGATAGCAAAGAAATAAATGTAAAAATGATAGAGGCGCAGGCTTCATGAGTAGATGTCAGTATACGGTCGGAAACGGCTGGCATGGAAAGGGGAGACTGCCGAAGGAATCTGGATATTCCGAGAGAAGGGTTCCTGGGCTGCCGCAGAATATGCGTCAGACTGTCACAGGGCTGTGGAGCGCTATCATTGGTCGGACATAATAAGAAGAGACCATGGATGCAACCAGTCGTTGTGTTCATGGTTTTTTTATGCTATAAACCGTTTGGTCCGGGCTCTATCGTATTTGCAAAAGAAGGGAGATTTTTATCATGGAATATGTACCTGCTATGTATGCCACATTCTGGGCGCTGATACCGCCAGTTGTGGCAATTGTTCTTGCGTTGATCACGAAAGAGGTGTATTCTTCGCTGTTTGTTGGAATTCTGGTTGGAGGTCTGTTCTATTCAGGATTCAGTTTTGAGGGAACCATCGTTCATATCTTTGAGGATGGAATCATTGGAGTATTGTCCGACAGCTACAATGTGGGTATCCTTGTGTTCTTGATCATTCTGGGAGCCATTGTATGTCTTATGAACAAGGCTGGTGGATCAGCAGCATTTGGCCGCTGGGCAAGTGACCATATCAAAACACGCACAGGTGCACAGCTTACAACCGTTGCGCTTGGTGTTCTGATCTTTATTGATGATTATTTTAACTGCCTGACCGTTGGAAGTGTTATGCGTCCGGTGACAGACAAGCATAATATTTCCCGTGCAAAGCTGGCATATCTGATCGATGCGACTGCAGCACCGATCTGTATCATTGCACCGATCTCCTCCTGGGCAGCTGCCGTTACTGGTTTTGTCGAGGGAGAGGATGGACTGTCACTGTTCATCAGTGCGATCCCGTATAACTTCTATGCACTGCTCACCATCGTGATGATGCTCACCATTGCAGTGTTGAATATTGATTTTGGCTCCATGAAGATTCATGAGGACAATGCGAAAAAAGGCGATCTGTTCACCACACCGGACCGTCCTTATGGAGAAGCAACCGAGTTGGAAGACACTGGAAAAGGAACAGTCAAGGATCTGTTGATTCCGATCATTGCACTGATCATCTGCTGCGTCATCGGTATGATCTATACCGGTGGATTCTTTGAGGGTGCGGATTTTGTAACTGCATTCTCCAACAGTGATGCATCTGTAGGTCTTGCCATCGGAAGTGCATTTGCACTGGTGATCACCATTCTTCTGTATGTAAGCCGCAGAGTACTTGGATTCAAAGAGTGTATGGATTGTATTCCGGAGGGCTTCAAAGCTATGGTACCGGCTATCATGATCCTGACTTTTGCATGGACTCTGAAATCCATGACCGACAGCCTGGGAGCTGCAGAGTTCGTAGCTGCTCTGATCAAAGGAAGCGCATCAGGTATTGTAAATCTGCTTCCGGCTATTATCTTTGTAGTTGGATGCCTGCTGGCATTTGCAACCGGAACTTCCTGGGGAACTTTCGGAATCCTGATCCCGATCGTTGTAGACGCATTCCAGGCAACCAACCCGACACTGATGACCATTGCAATCTCTGCCTGCATGGCAGGAGCTGTCTGCGGAGACCACTGTTCACCAATCTCTGATACGACCATTATGGCATCTGCAGGAGCGCAGTGTAATCATGTAAATCATGTATCTACACAACTGCCGTATGCAGTCAGTGTGGCAGCCATTTCCTTTATCACCTACATCGTGGCAGGATTTGTGCAGTCCGCATGGATCTCACTGCCGGTTGGTGTGGTGCTCACACTGGGATATCTGTTGTTCATGAAAAAACGTACAGAGGCATAAGAATTACATAATTGAGAAACAGAGGGGCTGTCGCGAAAAGCGGCAGTCCTTTTTGCATTTTGCGTTCAAATGAAAAAGCGGGTTTCAAAGAATCTGTTATTCATGGTATAATAAATAGTATATTAATCTAAGAGAGAAAATAATGATAAGAATGATGTGAAAGCGAGGCGATAAGTGTGCTGATGAATACACAGGAGTATCTCTCCATTATTGAAAATATTAAAAGTGAAATTACTGCGGCACAATATCGTGCGGCAGTTCATGCGAACACAGATATGTTGCTCTTATATCACGATATAGGTCGCGTAATTAATGAGCATAAATCATGGGGCAATAAGTTTATAGATAACCTTGCAGCAGATATTCGAATTGCTTTTCCAGAAAGCAAAGGCTATTCTGTTCGGAATTTGAAGTATATGGCAAAGTTCGCTGAGATTTATTCAGATCGAAAATTTGTGCAACAGGTTGTTGCACAAATTCCGTGGGGCCACAATATTGTTCTCATGGATAAGATTTCTAATATGGATGAACGTAACTGGTATATCAAAAAATCAGCAGAAAACGGCTGGTCTCGAAATGTTCTTGTTCATCAGATTGAAAGTGGCTTATACCAGCGGCAGGTTCTGGCAGATAAAGTTACAAATTTTGAGCACCGCTTACCGTCTCCGCAAAGTGAATTGGCGGTGCAGACCATGAAAGACCCATATGTATTTGATTTCATTCCTTTCCGGGAAGATATGCTCGAACGGGATATTGAGCAGGCACTGGTTCGGGATGTCACGAAGCTTCTTCTGGAGCTTGGAACAGGATTTGCATTTCTTGGAAATCAGTATCATCTGAATGTAGGTGGGGATGATTTTTATATTGATTTATTGTTCTATAACCTGAACCTTCGCTGTTATGTAGTTATCGAATTGAAAACCGGTGATTTCAAGCCGGAATATGCTGGTCAGTTAAACTTCTATCTGTCAGCCGTAGATGGTATTTTGAAAAAAGAACAGGACAATCCATCCATTGGCTTACTTCTATGCAAAAGTAAGAATAATGTGGTTGCAGAATATTCACTCAAGGATATTTCAAAGCCGATTGGTGTGAGTGAGTATAAAATAACCAGCAGTCTGCCGGATGATCTGGAAAAACAGTTGCCGTCAGTTGAGGATATTCAGAAACGGATTAAATAAAAAGTTATTCAAGAAAAATTTGTAATATTTCCGAAAATTTTATGTGATATTTTTATATGAGAAGACTGTGAACACATGTAGCGGTATTTTTTGTACGGAATAGAGGTGGATATGATCAATTTAGAAAAACTTAAACCCATATTGGAAGGTTACAAGAAGTACTTTCCAAGCCATTGGGATGATGAAAAGTATAAGTGGGAAGCAGTTAAGCATTTTCAGAATCACTGGGATATTGATGCTAAGAATTTTGGCGATATGTTTAAAATTGCCACAGACAAGACCTTCAATTTGCTTGCGTCTGGCTATGCATATCCAAGAGGAATGATTACTAACTTTGCGAAAGCCGATGATGAAGCGACCAGAGAAATGTTTAAAAATCTCTTTGATGAGAATCAGGATCTGGCTACGAGAGTAGATGCGTTTCAGACTGCTTCCGAAGAGTTGAGAGCAAAGTATGATGATGGTACATGGAGAAATCATTATCAAAATACAAATGCTATCAGCACATACCTGTGGTTAAGGTACCCTGATAAATATTATATCTACAAATATGAGTTGTATCGTGCTGCTGCACAGGAATTGGAAACTGATTATATGCCAAAAAGGAATGGGTCAGTTGATAGCTTGATTGGCGGTTACCAGATGTATGACGAAATATGCGAAGCAATTAAGGCAGATACTGATCTGAAAGTTATGCTTCAACAGGCGATGGTTCCTTCTTGTTATCCAGATCCGGAGCTAAGGATATTGACTATCGATGTGGGATTCTATTTGACACGTTTTTATCTGGAAGAACGCAAGACGGAGCAGGAAGAAGGGGAATGGTTCCCGAAAGATTATTCTCCGAAGCTTAGTGTAGAAGAATGGATCGAGCTTTTGAATGATAGATCTGTTTTCACGGTTGGAAGCCTTCAGATCATGAAGCGTATGAAAGATTACGGTGGACAGGCAACATGCACACAGCTTTCTGTAAAATACGGTGAGAATAAAAACTTCTATAACAGCGGTTCTTCCTCTCTTGCCAAACGTGTTGCGGAGAAGACAGGATGTGAGGTACCACCGGACAGAGATAGTGGAAATGCCAGATGGTGGCCGATCCTATACGTTGGAAAAGATGCTGGAAAAGATGAAGAGGGCAGTTATATTTGGAGACTTAGAAGTGAACTGGCCGATGCTTTGGATCATGTTGATTTGTCGGAGGCTTCTTTGTACGTTGATGATGCTCCTTCAATCTGGAAAATCAGTCACGGAGCCATTCCGGAACACAATAGGATTAAGTTTGAGAATAGAAAAGTGGCTGTTGTTCATAGCGAAACTGGCGCAAAGGCTACATCAAAGATTACCCAAGGTCAGAGTTTTATGGAGCAGATCCGTAAAGGGGATTATTTCTATCTCTGCTATGGCAACAGTATCAGATTGTTGGGGCAGTTTACCGGCGAAAACGCTGTTCTGAATCCTGAAATGTCGGATGGTTGGTATGAGCGAGAATATAAGATCATAGAAATATCAAAGGCCTTTTCAGCATATAACGGTGTCCATAAGTGGTGGGCACCAAACGACAATTCGACCTGCATTAAGGTTGAAATCGGTGATAAGCCGTTGTTCGAGACCGAAATTCTTAAGCCTTATTTTGGAATGACGCTGAATGAATTGTATGGCAAAGATGCTGACGCTCATGGATACTGGTGGCTTACTGCTAATCCTAAGATATGGAGTTTTGCTGATATTAAGATCGGCGAAGAGCAGAATTACACGCTCTATAACGAGAACGGAAATAAGCGACGTGTATTCCAGAATTTCCTTGATGCAAAGGTTGGAGATATCGTAATTGGTTACGAAGCAAATCCGGTAAAGAAGATTGTTGCGCTCGCAAGGATTACTCAGGCAAATGATGGAAACGCTATCTATTTTGAGAAGATTGAAGGACTTGCGACTCCGATTGAATATTTGGCATTAAAAGAATGTCCGGAACTTAAAAAGATGGAATTTTTTGTTCAGCCGAATGGAAGTCTCTTCAAGCTGACAAAGGGAGAGTTTGATTTCATCATGGATATTATCCGTGATGAGAACCCATTGCAGAAGTCTGATGCCACTAATCAGAAATACAGTAAAGACGATTTTCTCAGTAAGGTTTATATGACTGAGGAAAGATACGATGTTCTGGAAGCATTGCTCAGGAATAAGATGAATGTGATTTTGCAGGGTGCTCCTGGCGTTGGAAAGACATTTACCGCAAAGAAGCTTGCTTATGCCATGATGGGGGAGGTAGATGATTCCAGAATTGAAATGATTCAATTCCATCAAAACTACTCATACGAAGATTTTATCATGGGATATCGTCCGGACGGCGCAGACTTCAAGCTGACAGATGGCATTTTCTATCGTTTCTGTCAGACTGCAGCCAACTGTCCGGACAAGGAATTCTTCTTTATTATTGATGAAATCAATCGCGGAAACATGAGTAAGATATTCGGTGAACTTCTGATGCTGATCGAGAAGGATTACCGTGGTACAAAGGCAACACTGGCTTACAGTGGAATGCCGTTTTCTGTACCGGAAAATCTGTATATTATCGGTATGATGAATACTGCGGATCGAAGCCTTGCTATGATCGATTATGCACTTCGTAGAAGATTCAGCTTTTTTGAGATGGAGCCAGGTTTCAATTCCGAAGGATTTACGAATTATCAGAAAGCCTTTGGAAATGAATCATTCAACGCTCTGATTGACCAGATTAAGGTCTTGAATAAAGAGATAACAGAAGACAAGTCACTGGGACGTGGATTCCAGATTGGACACAGCTATTTTTGCGGAAGAGAAGAAAAAGGTGTGGATGATGAATGGATGCGGTCTGTAGTGGAGTTTGATATCCTGCCGATGCTTGGTGAATACTGGTTTGATGAACCGACGAAGCTGCAACGATGGGAGAAGAATTTGCGCGGAGTATTTGATGATTAAAGATAAGAGCATATACATCAAGAATATATACTATATGCTTTCCTATGCATTTCAGATTCTGAAGCAATCTAATTATGATGAGGTTGCTTCAGAAAAGTTTGATAATGCACAGGATCTTTTTGCTGCGATTCTGAGTAAAGGGATTGGGCAACAGCTGAAGCAGGGATTGTACAGGGAATATGTTACAAAGAATGAAAACTTGTCGGTTATGCGTGGAAAGCTGGATATGCCGAACACGATCAGGAACAGGATTCAAAGAAAACAAAAGCTGGCTTGTGAATTTGACGAATTATCCGAAAACAATTTATTCAATCAGATTCTGAAAACAGCGATTCGTTATCTGCTTAGCAATGATGGAGTAGACGGAGAAAGAAAGATAGCACTGAAGGAGGTGCTGGTCTTCTTTGATGAAATAGAACTCTTGGAACCCTCTGAGATTGCGTGGAGTAGGTTACATTATCAGAGAAACAATAAGAACTATGAGCTTTTAATGAATGTATGCTACTTTGTGCTGGACGGTATGTTGCAGACAACAGAAAAGGGTGAATATAAGATGACATCCTTTTCTGATGAACATATGGCACGACTGTATGAAAAATTTATTCTGGAATACTATAGCCAGCATCACACATATCTGTCTGAGGTAAAGGCCGGACAGGTAAAGTGGGATCTGGTTGGTGATAATAGTGAGTCGATGATACGTTTCCTTCCTACCATGCAGACAGATATCATGCTAAGGCTGAATGAGAAGATTTTGATTATTGATGCGAAGTATTATGGGCGGACATTGCAGAAACAGTTCGACAAATATACGCTGCATTCTAATAATGTTTATCAGATATTCACCTATGTGAAGAATCAGGATAAGAATAATACCGGGGATGTTGCCGGAATACTTCTTTATGCTAAGACTGATGAGGATATCACACCGGATGTCATGTTTAATATGGGAGGTAACCAGATTGGAGCGAAGACGCTGGATCTGAATAAAGAGTTTTCATTGATTGTGGCTCAGTTGGATAAAATCGCTGAAGATTATTTTGGAAAGCAAGCTATTTAAGAGGTGTCGGATGGTAGTTTCAGGAGTTGAAAATCAATATAAAGAGTACCTTGCTCAGAAGAATTCACGATGGGAGTTTGGAAACAGTATTCTTTATCAAATGTGCGAAGAAAATCCGCTCCATAATAACGCGGATGTTTTGATCGGTAAAATATGGTTGATTGGCAGGAGCTATGCAGCTGCGATTGAGCGAAGAAAGAACGCAGATGATTACCAGGGCGATGATTTTTATTACGATGCCGTTGCGCCAAAGATGCTGGAAATAGGCGATGAGCTTGATAGTCGAATTGAATCATTAAAGAATAATGCCAACGTTATCTCTGATTGCGTTCCGGAGATATTGACTACGCACAAGTTTCTTATGGATGCTTTTACAGAGTTGACAGGATTAGAGAAGAGGTCTTTGGCATCAAAATACTTACATTTTCATTGTCCGAACAAGTTCTTTATATATGACAGCCGAGCAAGAGCAGCAATCGGAAAGATTGTAAAAAAACCTAATAAGAAGATCTTGACAGAAATTGCGGAGTATGATGCGGAGTATGGTGATTTTGTATGCCGGATGCTTGAACTTCAGAAGTGTCTGGATGAAAGGCTGGGTGTATATGAAAATCCCCGGTCAATTGACAGTTTTTTACTATCAAAAACGATGGCATGCTATGGTGCCAAACACCAAATATATTATTCTGCAGATCCTTGTTGTTGATGCTGATTAGTATAATTTTACATATATACCCCTGTTCACAATTGAGAATTGTATTTCATTTTCCAATATGCTATACTGTGCATGAATTAGATATATCTAACTAAAAGAGGGGAAAGTATGAGCGATTGGGTACTGAAAGGAACGGATGTGAGCCGGTGGTATGGAGACGGAGAAGTCCGTGTTCATGCGTTAAACGGGGTATCTTTCGAGATCTGTCCCGGGGAATTTGTGGTGGTCTTAGGACCGTCCGGTTCCGGTAAGAGTACACTTCTTAACCTGCTGGGAGGCATGGATAGTGCCAGCGGCGGCGAACTGTTATATGGAGAGAAAAATCTGTCGGAGATGACGGCACTGGAGCTGTCTTCTTACCGCAGGGACGTGGTGGGATTTGTGTTTCAGTTCTTCCATCTGATCCCTACGCTGACAGCCAAGGAAAATGTGGAGCTGGCATCCAGCATTACACCGGGTTCCCGAAGTGCGGATGAGGTGTTGGAGATGGTAGGACTGGCGGAACGAAAAGAACATTTTCCGGCGCAGATGTCCGGTGGTGAGCAGCAGCGGGTATCCATTGCCAGAGCAATCGTGAAAAATCCATCGATCCTGTTGTGTGATGAGCCGACCGGAGCATTAGATTCCAAGAACAGCCTGGCGGTGGTAAAGCTTTTGCTGGATGTGAGAGATCAGATTGGCTGTCCGGTGGTGACGATCACACATAATGCGGAGATGGCTAAGGTGGCAGACCGGGTCTTCTATATGAAGGATGGTCAGATCATCCGGGTGGAGAAGAATGAGCACCCGCTGAAAGCGGAGGAGCTGCTATGGTAAAGCTGCTGTTCTTGAAAATGCTTCGGGATATGAAGAAGAGTCTGGCAGCTTATGGAATCTGTCTGTTGATCGTTGGTGTGGGCTTCTGTGGCTTTTGCGTCATGTCGGTGGCGAAGGATCATCTGCTGGTGTCCAGAGATCTGCTGTATGAGAAAAGCGCATTTACAGAAGGATTTGCGGAAGTTTATGAGGCTCCGGCAGCAATCAAAGACAAGCTGGCAGACATACCGGGAATTGGAGAAGTACAGGCCAGGATCATCAAGGAAGCAAGGCTTACAGATATTGGAGATGGCAATGCCAGACTGAAGCTTATTTCTTATGAGAAAGGCGGCAGAAATGTGCCCATGCTTTTTCAGGGAACGGATGTGAAAGCAGGAGAACTTCAGGTGGTTGCCGGAAATGCATTTTTGGAAGCCAGAAGTCTGGCTGTGGGAACGAAGATCCATGTGCTGGTATCAGGAAAGGATACGGAGCTAGAGATTACAGGTGGGGGCATTTCGCCGGAAAATATTTACATTATCAGAAATATCGTGGATATGTATCCCGATGCCGCCAATTATGATGTGGGATTTGTGGATCAAAAGACCATGGAATCCCTGTACGGCATGAAAGATATGGCCAACAGCTTTGCCTTTGATCTGGATCCTGGCTACACTATTGACGATGTGAAGGATCAGGTGGAAGAGCTGTTAAAGCCCTATGGATGTTACAGCGTCTATGGAAGAGAAGATCACCAGTCAGCGTCCATGCTTGATTCAGAATTAGATCAGCTGGATCAGATGGCATTGGTATTGCCGTTTTTGTTCCTGTTTGTGGCTGCAGTGGTGCTGTATATTACCATGCATCGGCTGATCGAGCAGCAGCGGATCCAGGTGGGGACCATGCTGTCCATCGGAATCACTGGCAGACAGATTGGATGGCATTATCTGGGATATGGTCTGACTATTGGAGTGATCGGAGGTCTGGCAGGCGGACTTCTGGGAAATGTGTGTGCTACACCGTTGGTGGATTATTATCGGGTCTATTATAATCTGCCGGATGCACAGGCAGGAATCTCCATGAAATATCTGGTGATCGGTGTGATCCTGGCAAGTGTGTTCTGCTCAACAGTCAGCTATCTGTGTGCCAGAAAACTGACTCACTTAAGTCCGGCAGAGGCACTTCGACCACCAGCTCCCAAAGGGGCGAAAAAGACGCTGGCAGAGCGGATTCCAGGACTGTTAAAGCTGTTTACAGTGCCTGGTATCATGGCACTTCGAAGCATTGGAAGAAATCCAAAGCGAAGTATGCTGTCCTTGTTTGGTATTGCCTGCGCATTTATGATCACGGCAACGCTCATGTCGGTGAGCAGTCTGTTTGATGTCTTTTTGTTCGATAATCTGGAAAAAGTACAGCATCAGGATTTTACCGTTTATTTTGAAGAACCACTGAAAACGGTGGATGTACTTTCTTCCGTTGAAAATGAAAATATTGAGAAAATGGAGCCTTTTGCAGAGACACAGGCAAAGCTCATACGTGGCAATGAAGAACTGGACTGTACAGTGCAGGGCATTGACAGGGATTGCGAACTGGTACATCTCTATGATGCAGATGGTGAAACGATTCATGTGGCATCAGAAGGAATCGTCCTGTCGATCCATATGGCTCAACGGCTGGGTGTTGGTGTTGGCGGCTGGGTGGATGTGAAAGTGACATACCCGGAAGAACGGATCACGCGGGTGCCTGTCACTGCAGTGATGGAGCAATATATGGGAACAACTGCCTATATGTCTATGGAAGGACTGGCGGATATCAGTAAATATCGAAATGTGTGTACGGGTCTCTATATTAAGGCTGCTTCCGGGGCGGAAGAGCTGATCTGGAAAGATCTGGAAGGAGCACCTCAGGTGACCGGACTGGAAGGCAGGATCGCCAAGATCCAGAAATGGAGGGATATGATGGGGAGCTTTGATATGCTGATCGGTATGATGGTAGCTCTTGGAATCCTGATCGGTCTGGCAGTGCTGTACACCAGTGCACTGATCAGTTTTGAAGAGCTGAAGAGGGAATTGTCGGTGATGTTGATGTTGGGTCTATCCGCAGGGGAGTGCCTGGAAGTCATCAGCGTGGGTCAGTGGATATTGACTGCTGGCGGTGTGCTGTTGGGAATTCCCATGACTTTCTGGATGAGCCATGCATTTGCAGTGTCCATGTCTGCCAAGATGTTCAGTATCCCAGATTTTGCAGATGCTGCATCGGTGGCAGAGTCTGCTGTGCTGATGTTCATTGCGGTATTTATCAGTTCCAGACTGATACTTAGAAAATTAAAAGCGGTATCCCCTGTATCGCTTCTGATGGAGAGGGAGTAGAGAGATGAAAAAACGAGTAAAGATCATTGCAGGAGCAGTACTCTTAGGTGTGCTGGCAGTGGCAGGACTTGTGGTGCTGCTGATGCCTGTGCGTGTGGAGACGGAGACAGTCCAGAAGGCAGACCTTCTGGATACTTTTACGGTATCGGCAACAGTAACTCCGAAGGACAGCCAGTATGTATGTGCACCGCTGTCAGGCACTGTGTCAGAAGTGGCAGCCAAAGAAGGCGAGACTGTAGAGCAGGGTGCAAAGATCGTCGTACTGGACGACTCGCAGACCAGGGATGAACTGAACCGCCAGATCGAGTCTTTGAAGGCACAGAAGACCAGTGCACAGAGTGAAGGTAGTTCCACAAAAGCCCAGTTGAGTGTGAGCCGTCAGCAGCTGGAATCCCAGCTTAAACAGGCACAGCTTACCTATCGACAGCTTTACGGGGAGGAAGGGCATGCGGAGCAGCTTTACCGGGTGGCTTCTGAGAATTTTGACACGGCAAATGTGGCATACTGGAAAGCGTTTGATGAGTATGACGGTTCCAAGGATCCAGCCAAGCAGTCCGTGTTAAGCTCTCTGGAGGGTGCCAGAGCAGCAGCGGAGCAGGCACTGGTGGAAGCGGATAACAACCGCTCCGAATCCACAAAGTCATATTATGAGAGCCTGATCGCTTCTTATGAGTCCCAGTTAAGTCTGCTGGACGGAAGTGTGAAAGCGGTAAATACTGGAACCAGTGCATCTGGTCAGCAGATTGATCTTCAGATGCAGCAGGTACAGGAAGAACTGGATAAGACAGCTCCAACATCTCCAACAGATGGTGTGGTATGGGAGATTCTTGTGAAAAACGGCGATTATGTGACTCAGAACCAGCCACTGTACCGGATCTACAACACCGATCAGATGACACTGGAGGCAGATGTGCTGGATACACAGGCGGCACTGCTGAAGGAAGGCGATATTGCTACCGCAGAACTGGCAGACGGAAGTGAACTTACCGGAACGGTATCTTTTCTCTCGCCGGTATCCACGCAGGAGTTGTCGGTGCTTGGTATTGAGGAAAACAGATCTAAAGTGATTTTGGATGTAGATGGTCTTTCTGAAAAGATGGGTGCCGGTCATCAGGCAGATCTGACCTTCTCTGTGGTTCGGAAAGAAGATGTGCTGCAGATTCCATCTTCAGCCATCGTTCCGGGAGACAATGGAGATGCTGTCTATGTGAAAGCTGGCGGCAAGGCGGTTCTCAAAGAAGTGGAACTTGGAGAACAGAGCGGTGGACGCTCGGAGGTAATCAGCGGTCTGGAAGAAGGAGACCAGGTGGTGACTAATCCGTATGACACCGGAATCAAGAAAGGAACACATATAAAATAAGGCAGGACTGTCGGTGAAAAATGGATTTCACCGACAGTTTTTCGGCTTTACCCGGGTTTTAAGCTGTGATATAATGTGCGTTGCATGAAGCAGTGCCAGTTTCACAGGGAGATGAGTCGGCTGTTTACAGACGGACGCATCTCACAAGAAACTGATAGGGCGTGAGCCCAACAACGAGAGAAGTCGAAGACTTCTCGAGTGTGCACTGCGTAAGTAAAGTGTGCACTGCGATAATATAAAATGAAAGATCAGATAGAATAGATAGTGAGGTAACTGAGTGGCAGAATATACACCAATGATGCAGCAGTATCTGAAGACCAAAGAGGAATACAAGGACTGCATCTTATTTTATCGCTTGGGCGATTTTTATGAGATGTTTTTTGAGGATGCGAAGATCGCATCCAAGGAACTGGAACTGACGCTGACCGGAAAAAGCTGTGGTATGGAGGAACGTGCTCCTATGTGTGGGGTACCCTTTCATGCGGTAGAAGGATATTTGAGCCGTCTGGTGTCAAAAGGCTATAAAGTGGCGATCTGTGAACAGGTGGAAGACCCGGCATTGGCAAAAGGGCTGGTAAAGCGGGAAGTTGTCAGAATTGTCACACCTGGAACCAACCTGAACGCACAGGCACTGGATGAATCCAAGAACAATTATGTAATGAGCATTGTCTATGTCAGTGACCGGTACGGCATTTCCTTTGCGGATGTGACGACCGGTGATTATTTTGTAACGGAGGTTGATTCTGCCAGAAAGCTCATGGATGAGATCTATAAGTTTACGCCTCGGGAAGTGGTCTGCAATGAAGCACTTCTTATGAGCGGACTGGAACTGGATGATCTGAAGGAACGGCTGAATCTGGTACTGTATCCGCTGGAAAACTGGTATTTTGATGATGAACTGTGTAAAAATACACTTCGGGAGCATTTTCATGTGAGATCGCTGGAAGGACTGGGTGTGGCAGATTTTGGCTGCGGAGTCATTGCAGCAGGTGCGCTGCTCCGTTATCTGACAGATACACAGAAGACATCTCTGGCACATATGACAAAGCTTCAGCCTTATGTGTCCGGTAATTTCATGATCATTGACAGTTCCAGCCGGAGAAATCTGGAACTGGTGGAGACCTTAAGAGAAAAGCAGAAGCGTGGTTCTCTTCTGTGGGTGCTTGATAAGACGAAGACGGCCATGGGAGCCAGAACTCTGCGTGGTTATATTGAACAGCCGTTGATCGATAAGGAAGAGATTGAGAAGCGTCTGACTGCTATTGAGGAATTGAATTCCCAGATGATCACCAGAGAGGAATTGAGAGAGTATCTGAATCCTATCTATGATCTTGAACGACTGATCGGGCGGATCAGCTATCAGACAGCGAATCCAAGAGATCTGATCGCATTTAAGACTTCTCTTGGCATGCTGCCACCCATCAAGACATTATTATCCGAATTGAAAAGTCCGTTGATGCAGGAGATAAGTGAAGAGCTGGATACATTGACGGATCTATATGATCTGGTGGAGAAGTCCATTCAGGAGGAACCGCCTATCTCCATCCGGGAAGGGAATATGATCCGGGATGGCTACAATGAGGATGTGGATAGATACCGGACTGCCAAAACAGAAGGAAAATCCTGGCTGGCCGAGATTGAGACCAAAGAGCGTGAGCGGACCGGAATCAAAAACATGAAGATCAAGTTCAACAAGGTCTTCGGTTATTATCTGGAAGTGACGAATTCCTACAAGGATCTGGTGCCGGAGGATTATATCCGCAAGCAGACCCTGACCAATGCAGAACGCTATATTACTCCGGAGCTGAAAGAACTGGAAGAGACGATCCTTGGAGCAGAGGAGAAGCTGACCGCATTGGAGTATGAATTGTTCAGTCAGGTGCGGGATCACATTGCGTCCCAGGTACTTCGGATCCAGAAGACCGCCAAGGCGGTGGCAAAGCTGGATGTATATACTGCTCTTTCTTATGTGGCAGAAAAAAATAATTATGTGCGTCCGAAGATCAATGCCAAAGGTGTGATCGATATTAAAGGCGGAAGACATCCGGTGGTGGAGCAGATGATATCCAATCATATGTTTATCAGTAATGACACGTATCTGGATAATCAGTCCAACCGGATCTCCATTATCACCGGACCGAATATGGCAGGTAAATCCACCTACATGCGTCAGACGGCACTGATCGTTCTCATGGCACAGGTGGGAAGTTTCGTTCCGGCAGACAGCGCGGATATTGGGGTAGTAGACCGGATCTTTACCCGTGTGGGTGCATCCGATGACCTGGCCAGCGGACAGAGTACCTTTATGGTGGAGATGAACGAGGTCTCCAATATTTTGAGAAATGCAACCGCCAACAGTCTGCTGATCCTGGATGAAATCGGAAGGGGTACCAGTACCTTTGATGGCTTGTCCATCGCATGGGCAGTGATCGAGCATATTGCAGATAAAAAACTGCTGGGAGCCAAGACCTTATTTGCCACCCATTACCATGAACTGACCGAGTTGGAAGGCACCATGGAAGGGGTCAACAACTACTGTATCGCTGTCAAGGAAAAAGGCGATGACATCGTATTTTTAAGAAAGATCGTCAAAGGCGGAGCAGATAAATCCTACGGAATCCAGGTGGCAAAGCTGGCTGGTGTGCCGGACAGCGTGATCGCCAGAGCTAAAGAACTGGTGGAAGAATTAAGTCAGGCAGATATTTCCGTCAAAGCGAAATCAATCGCTGAGGAAAGCCAGGCAAAGGCAAAGCAGAAAGCCAAACCGAAGAAATACGACGAGGTGGATCTGGAGCAGATCTCCCTGTTTGATGCGGTGAAGGATGATGATGTGGTGAAAGAACTTCAGGAGCTGGACATCTCCAATATGACGCCGATGGATGCCATGAATACCTTGTATCGGCTTCAGAATAAGCTGAAGAACCGTTGGCAGAGCTGAACATAGAGAGAATAGAAAATGGGAAAGATTGCAGTATTAGACCAACAGACAATTGATAAGATTGCTGCCGGAGAGGTGGTGGAGCGCCCGGCTTCCGTGGTAAAAGAACTGGTGGAAAATGCTATTGATGCCAAAGCCACACAGGTGACCGTGGAGATTAAAGACGGCGGAATCGGATTTATCCGGATCACAGACAATGGAAGTGGAATGGAAAAGGACGATATTCCGCTGGCATTTCTGCGTCATTCCACCAGTAAGATCCGAAGCGCGGAAGATCTGAACGGAGTGTCCTCCCTTGGATTCCGGGGTGAGGCATTATCCAGTATTTCGGCTGTGGCTATGGTGGAACTGATCACCAAGACCAGAGAGAGCATGATGGGAAATCGCTGCTGTATTGAGGGCGGTGTACAGAAGACACTGGAAGAGATCGGTGCGCCGGACGGGACCACATTTATAATCCGTAATCTGTTCTTTAACACTCCGGCAAGAAAGAAATTTCTGCGAAGTGAGATGAGTGAAGGTTCAGCGATCCATGAGTTGATGACCCATCTGGCATTGTCTCATCCAGAGGTGGCATTCAAAGTACTGATCGGTGGACAGATGCGGATCCAGACTTCCGGAAATGGAAGCCTCAAGGATGTGATCTATCATATCTATGGAAGAGATGTGGCCATGCGTCTGATTCAGGTGGATCGGCAGGAAGGCCCTGTGCATATTACGGGATTCCTGGGAAAACCGGAGATCTCCCGTGGAAATCGGAATTATGAGAATTATTTTGTAAATGGAAGATATGTGAAGAGCAAGATCATTGCAAAGGGTATAGAAGACGGCTACAAAAGCTTTATGATGCAGCACAGGTATCCTTTTGTGTGTCTGGAATTTCAGATTGATGGCAACTTGCTGGATGTGAATGTGCATCCCACCAAGATGGAGATCCGGTTCAGCAATCAGAACCTGGTTTATGATCTGGTGGAACGGACGGTGAAGGATGCCCTGTCCGGAAAAGAACTGATCCCGGAAGTGACGCTGGATACACCGGCACGGAAACCCATAGCAACGCAGACATCAGAGTCGAGATCGCAGATGAGCACATCTGGGATGCCGGAACAGCGGGTATCTGCGCCCATCACAAGAACGATCCCACAGCGGGCAGTGGTCAGTGAGCAGCCCATGGAGTGGAAACGACCGGAGAGCAGACCGGCAGCAGAAACACCGCAGGCTTCTGCACCGGCAGGGTCGGCGCAGACAGAACGGATTCCGCTGGAAAAATTATGGAAGACACCGGAATCGACGCCGGTGAAAGAGCAGCCAAAGCCCCAGGATGCAGGTCTTGATTACTTTATGGAACAGATGCGCAAAAGGGTGGAGGAACGCCACCGTCAGGAGGCAGAGGCGGCCGCAGTTGAGCAGACCAGGCCAGAACCGCCTGCAGAAGGGGTCAAGACTACACCGGAACCGACCCAACAGCCACCGGCTCCCCAGATGGACAAACCGGAGCAGATGGAGCTTTTCGACGGTAAGCTGCTCTCAAAAGAAGCAGCGATCCATCATGTGATCATCGGGCAGTTATTTGATACTTACTGGCTGGTACAGTATGCAGACAAGCTTTATATTATTGATCAGCATGCAGCCCATGAAAAAGTGCTGTATGAAAGACTGATGAAAGATCTGAGGAACCGGACATTCCAGTCTCAGTTATTATCGCCGCCGATCATATTGAATTTAAGCATGCAGGAAGAGGAATTGTTCCTGAAATACCGGAACTGTTTTACAGACATGGGATTTGAAATCGAGGAGTTTGGTGATCGGGCCTATGCGGTACGTGCAATTCCATCTAATCTGCCAGGAATTGCCAAGCAGGATATTCTGATGGATCTGCTGGATGGTCTGTCAGACATTACGGGGACAGCCAGTTCAGAGACACTGCTTGACAAGGTGGCATCTATGTCCTGCAAGGCAGCAGTTAAGGGTAATCATCAGATGTCTTCCATGGAGGCGAAGGCACTGATCGATGAGCTTTTGTCGCTGGAAAATCCTTACAATTGTCCTCATGGAAGACCGACGATCATTTCCATGAGTAAATATGAGCTGGAGAAGAAATTTAAGAGAATCGTATAGGAAGGATAGAGGCTTATGAAGGAGCCATTAATCATATTGACCGGGCCGACCGCAGTGGGCAAGACCCATCTGTCCATTGCTCTTGCAAAAGCAGTGGGGGGAGAGATCATTTCGGCGGATTCCATGCAGGTCTACAAACATATGGATATAGGTTCGGCAAAGATTATGCCACAGGAGATGGACGGAGTCCGTCATTATCTGGTGGATGAGCTGGAGCCTTTTGAAGAATTTCATGTGGTGCGCTTTCAGGAGATGGCGCGTGCTGCCATGAAAGAGATTCGAAGCCGTGGGCACATTCCTATTCTGGTGGGAGGAACCGGATTCTATATTCAGGCAGTGGTGCGGGATATTGATTTTACGGAAAATGAAGCAAGTCCCTATCGGGCGGAGCTGGAAGCACTGGCAGAGGAAAAGGGAAGCACCTGGCTTCATGAGGAACTGCGTAAGGTCGATCCAGAATCTGCAGAAGCCATTCATGAAAACAATGTGAAGCGGGTCATCCGTGCACTGGAATTTTACAGACTGACCGGAAAGAAGATCTCGGAGCACAATGAAGAGCAGAAGGAGCGCCAGTCGCCCTATCATTTTGCCTATTTTGTGCTGAATGATGAAAGAGAGCATCTGTATCGGCGGATCGAGCAGCGGATCGATCAGATGCTGGAACAGGGATTGGTAGATGAAGTAAAGAAGCTGAAAAGCATGGGCTGCCATCAGAATATGGTATCCATGAAAGGGCTTGGATATAAAGAGATTCTGGACTATCTGGACGGGATCACTACATTGCCGGAAGCAGTAGAGATCCTGAAGAGAGATACCAGACATTTTGCAAAGCGCCAGATCACCTGGTTTAAGCGGGAAGAAGATGTGATCTGGTTAAACAAGCAGGACTACGCATATGATGAGGACAAGATCCTCGGTACTATGCTGGAAATATTAAGAGAAAAGGATATTATAAAATGAACTTAAGTGAAATGTATCAGGAGATGGGCATTGATCAGGATGTATATGCCTATGGACAGAAAATAACAGAGGATTTGAAGGAACGTTTTTCGGAGATCGATGAGACCGCAGAGTACAATCAGCTGAAGGTGCTGCATGCCATGCAGAAAAACCGTGTCAGCGATATTCATTTTGCTGCTACCAGCGGATATGGATACAACGATCTTGGAAGAGATACACTGGAATCCGTATATGCAGATACCTTCCATGCAGAGGCAGGACTGGTGCGTCCGCAGATCACCTGTGGAACTCATGCTCTGGCAATCGCACTGGCAGCAAACTTACGCCCGGGAGATGAGCTTTTAGCTGTTTCCGGAAAGCCTTATGACACGCTGGAGGAAGTCATTGGAATCCGTCCAAGCAATGGAAGCCTTGCAGAGTATGGCGTGACCTATCGCCAGGTGGATCTGAAAGCAGACAGCAGTTTTGATCTGGAGGGGATCCGTGCAGCTGTCAATGAGAAGACCAAGATGGTGCATATTCAGCGGTCCAAAGGTTACCAGACCAGAAAGACCCTGTCTGTGACAGAGATTGGCGAGGTGATTGCATTTGTCAAATCCATCAAACCGGATGTGATCTGTATGGTGGACAACTGTTATGGTGAATTTGTAGAGCGGATCGAGCCTACAGATGTGGGAGCAGATCTTTGTGTGGGATCCTTGATCAAGAACCCAGGCGGCGGACTGGCACCCATCGGAGGCTATATCGTAGGAAAAGAGGCTTATGTAGAGAACTGTGCATACCGCCTGACTTCTCCGGGTCTTGGAAAAGAGGTAGGAGCAACTCTTGGAGTTATGCAGTCCTTTTATCAGGGATTTTTCCTGGCTCCGACCGTGACTGCAGGAGCACTGAAAGGTGCCATCTTTGCAGCTAATGTGTATGAAAAACTGGGATTTTCTGTACTTCCTAATGGAACTGAGAGCCGTCATGATATCATTCAGGCTATTACTTTTGGAAAACCAGCGGGTGTGATCGAATTCTGTAAAGGAATCCAGGCAGCAGCACCGGTGGACAGCTATGTGGAGCCGGAGCCGTGGGCAATGCCGGGTTATGACAGCGATGTGATCATGGCAGCAGGTGCATTTGTGCAGGGATCTTCTATTGAGCTGTCTGCAGATGGACCGATCAAACCGCCCTATGCCGTGTATTTCCAGGGTGGACTTACCTGGGAACATGCCAAATTTGGTATTCTCATGTCTCTACAGAAGTTGAAAGATGCAGGAATCGCAAACTTATAGGATGACTCTATGAAATGTGCACATTGCGGGGCGAATCTGAAGCTGACGGATGAATATTGCCCTTATTGCGGAAGAAAAAATACGCAGAGCAGTCAGCATGTAAAAGAAAAGAAATATTATGAAAAGGATTCCACAGATACCCGGAAGAAGGTACATACTGTATACCGGAGTTCTTCAAAACTGCGGGTGCGGGGAATCGCAATCCTTATATTGGCAGTGCTGGTGATCGTTCTTATGTTTGTCACTTTTTATGTGGATGAGAGAATATATTACAGGAAGCAGGAATGGGCGGTGTTCCATGAGGATGAAGTATCCGCACAGATCCGTCAGTATCTGGATGAGGATCGGTATGAAGCTTTTTATGGATACTGCGATGCTTATCACCTGACTGGCTGGACGGCCGGGCCGTTTCTCAAATACCGTCCGCAGATGGAAGCAGTCCGTATTGGTATGTTTATTGATCAGCGGGCAAATGAATATTTGACTGCGGATTCTGTCTATGGGCAGAACAGTGCAATGGAGAGCATCAGCGGCCTTTTGCCGGAATTTTACAACAGAGACAGCCTCTGTTATCAGTCCAGAGAAGTCATGGACCCGGATGAAGTGAATGAAGATCTGAACCGGATCTATGAGCATATGGAAGAAAAACTGATGGTTTATTTTGACCTGACAGAAGAGCAGGCGCGGAGCCTTTCCTCCATGAGTGAGGAAGAGATTCTGCTTTTGCTGGAGGAGACAAGAGATGAGTAACATACAATGCAGATCCTGCGGAGCCATATTTGACGATCATCTGACAGAATGCCCCTACTGTGGAGCAACCTGCATCAAAGGGTCGGAGAACGCGTTTTTACGATATCTTAAGAAACTGACAAGAAGGGTTGCAGATGCTCCGGCGCAGTATGCCAGGGAAGGGCAGATAGAATGGAAACATGTGGTGATCCTGGTCCTCTCGACCATGCTGGTCGTGATGCTGGGAGCTACAGCAGTATTTACATACAGTAACATGGAAGAGCAGGCAAGATGCCGACAGATCAAGGAAACCATATTACATGAACAATAGAGAACGAAAAGAACATGCAAAAAGCATGAAAGAATTTGACCGTGACTATCGGAAGACAAAGGAAGGTGTCTGGAAGCAGACCAGACAGTATCAGACTGGTTCACGCAAAAAAGTGGTGATTGGATTGGCTGGATTTTTCCTGATCGTGTTCTGCATTTTTATGGCAGAATTACAGGCTGGAGCATTGGAAAAATCTCTTCGCCGCTGGGAAGCGGGAAACAACTATGATACAGTTATCAGTCAGATTCAGGAGTATCTGGATCAGGGCGAATATGGAAAGTTATTTGAGTATGGAGAATATTACCATCTGACGGATTCGGAAAAAGGCAGGTTTGCGGAATACTACCATGTGTTCTGGTGTGCATGGAGATACGACAGAACCGCCGGTGATATGGACAGCTATTTAAGAAGTCAGGACTATGAAGATCAGAGCATCAGAGACAGTTATTTACAGAGTCTGGCGGACAGTCTGTCGTCTTTTTATCAGGAGAGCTGGCCGGATCAGTACCCGGAAGAGATGAGTTCCATCTATGAGACCATGAGAACCAGAATGGGAGAATTGCTGGAAGAAAGAATCGGACTTTCGGAGGAAACAGTTGAAGAACTGGATGGAATGACTTCTGCAAGGATTGCGAAGCTTCTTCGGGAAAGGGGACAGGCAGAATGAAAAAGTTATTAAGTCTGGTGATCGTCATTCTGACAGTCCTTATGAGCATTGAACTGATCGCCATTGCAGACAACGCCATTGGATTTCTGCCGGAAGGAACCAGGACGGTGACCTTCCTCACATATATCAGCAGAGAAGAATATGCGTACTGTGTGGAGCGTTATTATAAAAATGAGGCTCTGGGGGTAGAGCCTGATGAAGAGATGCTGGAGTGCTATGGGGTAGCCCGATACTATGAAGCAGCTCTTCAAAGACAGGTGAGCCTCAGAAAAGGAGACAGGGAGCAGGCAAAGGTCGCAGAAGAACAGATGGAACAGGCTTACGGACAGATGGGAGAGCTTGCGCCGGTGAGAGACAGAATTGACGAGGTGATAGAGCGTTGAAACAAGTATTGATTATAGGAGGCGGAGCTTCTGGACTGATGGCAGCGATTACAGCGGCCAGAAACGGGGCGAAGGTGACTCTTCTGGAAAAGAACAGACAGACTGGTAAAAAACTGCTGGTCACTGGGAACGGGCGATGTAATTTTACCAACCGGAATCAGGAATTATCCAATTATCGGACAGATCGGCCGGATCTGGTGAAAGAAGCACTGGAGAGCTTTTCGGTGGACGATACGGTAGATTTTTTTGAAAGTCTGGGCATCCTTACCAAAGAGAGAAATGGCTATCTCTACCCGGGCAGCGGACAGGCTTCTTCTATTGCAGATGTGCTTCGGCTGACTGCGGTGAAAGAAGGAGTCAAGATCGCCTGCGATACGAAAGCACTGGCAGTGAAAAGAATCAATGACAGATTCGCAGTGGAGACAGAAGGCTGGACTTATGAGGCAGATGCCCTGATCCTTGCCTGTGGCTCCAAAGCAGCGCCGGAGACAGGTTCTGACGGGGACGGTTATACATTTGCAGAAAGTATGGGACATACGGTGGTGGATCCACTGCCCGCTCTGACAGGTCTGTGTGTGGCAGAAAAAGATGGAGGTAAGGTAGCAGGCGTTCGGGCAGACGGAGCAGTGACCTTACAGATCGGAGAAGAGAAATACTGTGAATCCGGGGAACTACAGTTTACTTCGTATGGACTGTCAGGTATTCCGGTATTTCAGATCAGCCGATATGCGGCGAGAGCCCTGAACCAGGGAATCGAATGCAGTGTGACCTTGGATCTTTGTCCTCTCCGGAAGCGGGATCAGGTGCTTACAAGACTAAAGGATCGGAGAGCATATACCCAGGAGCGAAGAGGTGCAGCCGTGCTTCTTGGCATGTTTCCGGATAAACTGTGCAGTCTTCTTCTGGAGCGCGCAGGAATCTCACTGAAGAAGCAAGGCGGAGACTGGACAGACGAGGACTGTGAGCGGCTTGCCGCACAGATCAAAGGACTTCACTTTACCATCAGCCGGTGCCGCGGCTATGAACAGGCACAGATCTGTACAGGAGGAGTCCCTTTGACAGAACTGGATCATACGACCATGGAATCCAGGCGCGTGCCAGGACTTTATCTCACTGGAGAGCTGATTGATGTAGATGGAGCCTGCGGAGGCTATAATCTTCAGTGGGCATGGACCAGCGGATATCTGGCAGGCAGAGCAGCGGCACAGGAACAGAAAGGTATAGAAGTACATGCTTAGAATCAGACAGTTGAAGCTTCCGGTGGAACACAGCCGCCGGGATCTGGAACAGAAAATCATCAAGACTCTGCGTATTCGGCCGGAGGAACTGATCCGTTATGAACTGATCCGCCGTTCGCTGGATGCCAGAGGCGGGGAATTAAAATATGTCTATATGATCGATGCAGAGGTGAAACGGGAACCAACCGTACTGAAGCATTGCAATGGTCATGCGGAGAAAGCGGTGAGAACCTGGTATCAGTTTCCGAAAGCCTCCGCAGATGCAAAAAAAATGCAGGGAAGACCGGTCATTATTGGTGCAGGACCTGCAGGTCTGTTCTGCGGCTGGATGCTTGCAAAAGCAGGCTATGCACCGCTGGTTTTAGAGAGAGGCGAGAAGGCGGAGGATCGTGCCAGAACGGTGGAGCATTTCTGGCTGACGGGAGAACTGAATGAGCGGTCCAATGTACAGTTTGGAGAAGGCGGAGCAGGTACATTTTCTGATGGAAAACTGAATACACTGGTAAAAGACCCGGTGGGACGCAACCGGAAAGTATTGGAACTGTTTGTGGAAGCCGGAGCCGATGAAGAGATCTTATATGAGCAGAAGCCTCATCTGGGAACAGATGAACTGATCGGAATTGTGACCTATATCCGAAAAGAGATTGAGCGTCTGGGAGGAGAGGTACGGTTTCATTGTCAGATGACAGACCTGTTGATCCAGAATGGACAGATCCATGGTGTCCAGGCCACAGATCTGAAGACCGGAGAGATGGAAGAAATCGCTTCCGGACAGGTAGTGCTGGCAGTGGGACATAGTGCCAGAGATACCTTTTCCATGCTGAAGACCAGGCAGATCCCTATGCGGGCAAAGCCTTTTGCGGTGGGTGTACGTATGGAACATCCGCAGGAGATGATCAATATCAGCCAGTATGGAGCTGATTATCCATCATTTCTGCCGTCAGCAGCTTATAAAGTAACCCGGCAGACAGGTGCAGGAAGAGGTGTATATTCCTTCTGTATGTGTCCGGGCGGCTATGTGGTCAATGCATCGTCAGAAAAAGGTCATCTGGCGGTCAATGGAATGAGTTATCATGCGCGTGACAGCCGGAATGCCAACAGTGCCATGATCGTGACCGTGACACCGGAGGATTTTGGAAGTGACGATATTCTGGCAGGTGTGGAATTTCAGAGAAAGCTGGAGCGGGCGGCTTATGAACTGGGTGGCGGAAAAGTTCCGGTGCAGTTGTTCGGAGATTTTTGTCAGAATATACCGACAACCACGCTGGGAGAGGTGGAGCCTTGCATCAAGGGACAGTACACGTTTGCCAATGTGAGGAACATTTTCCCGGCAGAGCTGTCCAGTGCACTGGAAGAAGGAATCCATGGCTGTGAGAAGCTGATCCGTGGATTCGACCGGCCGGATGCAGTGTTATCCGGTGTGGAGAGCCGGACTTCTTCGCCGGTGCGGATCATGCGGGATGAGACCTTTGAAAGTGAGATCAGGGGACTTTATCCCTGCGGAGAGGGAGCCGGATATGCAGGCGGGATCACATCTGCGGCCATGGACGGATTAAAGATTGCAGAAGCAATTGCAAAAAAATATTTGCCGTGTTATGATTAAATGAACTGGTTTTGGAGGTAAGATACAAATGAGAGGAACGAAGAACGGATGGACATTACTTCTGCTGATGCTGGCCGGTGTGGTGATCGGCGGATTTATCGGAAGCATTGCATCGAGTGTGCCAGGACTGGACTGGCTGAATTACGGGCAGGCATTCGGACTTGAGAATCCACTGGTTTTATCTATGGGACTTGTGGTACTTACATTTGGTCTGACCATCAAGATCACGATTGCCGGTATTATCGGCATTGCACTGGCGATCCTTATCTATCGCTGGATCTAGTTATAATAAGATAACCGAAGGGATGTCTGAACACCAACGGAGGTTATCGCATATGAACAAACAGTTTGACTGTCTGCCTGAAGAAGACAGACCCTATGAAAAATGTATTCGCTATGGAGTGCAGGCACTGACCAACAGGGAACTGCTTGCAGTGATCCTGAGGACAGGAGCAAAGGGAAAACATGTTCTTGATCTGGCAGGAGAGCTGCTGAATCTTGTGCCGGAGAGGGAAGGGTTTACCGGGATCCGGCGGTTGAGCATGACCGAGCTTTCAGCGGTTCATGGAATCGGAAAAGTGAAAGCAGTACAGCTTAAATGTATTCTGGAAATAGCGAGACGGATGGCGAGAGAAGAAGCCGGCGAAGGGACTGCATTTACTTCGGCAGAAGCTGTGGCAGGATATTATATGGAAGATCTGCGCCACAGAGAACAGGAAGTGCTTCTGGTCCTGATGCTCAATCAGCGGGGTCGGTTGTTAAAGGAGACTTACCTGTTTCAGGGAACCGTGAATGCATCAGTGATCTCGCCCAGAGAGATCTTCCTGGAAGCTCTGTCAGCCAGAGCAGTTCAGATCATTCTTCTGCATAATCATCCAAGCGGAGATCCGCGGCCGAGCAGAGAAGATCTGGAAGTGACCAGAAGAGTACAGGAGGCCGGAGAGCTGATAGGAATCACATTGACGGATCACATTATTATAGGAGGTCACTCCTATATCAGTTTTCGAGAAAAAAATTATATGTAGACACAGAGAAAGAGGGAAGAATATACCATGAATAATCATAGTTTTGGCTGCGATTTTGGATCTTATCATCTGAAAATATACAACAGAGATGCAGATGGATATTTGATGCAGCATAATATGGTAGCAGTTCAGGACAAGAATAAACTGCTGGCATGTGGAGATGAGGCATACGCTATGTATGAAAAAGCACCGGCCAACATTCATGTAGGTGCACCTATGTCTTATGGTAATCTGGCGAGCATCAGCAACATGCAGGCATTTCTGAAAAAACTGCTGGAAGAGAATATTAAGGGACAGCTGAAAGGTGCAGACTTTTTCGTGGCACTTCCCACAGATATGCAGGAACGGAACTTTACCATGCTGATCCAGGATTCTGCCATGAAGCCAAAGACCGTATATCTGGTTGACAAGCCAGTAGCAGCAGGTCTTGGTCTTGGCATCAATGTAAAAGAGGCACAGGGAGTTCTGATCGTAGATATCGGAGCTGAGACTACGGAAATATCCGTACTTTCTCTTGGTGGAACCGTGATCAGCCGCCTGATCCAGACCGGTGGACGTTCTATCGACGATGCGATCCAGAGTGCGATCCGTAAGGAATACAGTTTCTTCATTGGCAGCAAGACCGCAGAAAATATCAAAAAAGAGCTGGCGTATGCTGTAGATCCGGAAGAGAAGACCATGCAGATCTGCGGACGTAATATGGTAGTCGGTCTGCCGCAGATGCTGGAATTATCCGCTGCATTTGTATATGATGCGATCAAAGAGCAGCTTGGAATCATTACCGACGCCATCAAGACGATTCTGGAGCGTACACCACCAGAATTAGGTGTTGATATTATTGCAAATGGTATTTATCTGACCGGTGGTTCTGCACGGATCCGTAATCTGGATCAGCTGCTTCAGAAGAAGACAGGTATCAGTGTGAAAGTGGATGAAGATCCGGAAATGTGCGTGGTAAGAGGGCTTGCCCGTGTGATCAATGAAAAGGAATTCCGTCCGCTGGCATTCGTTACCAAAGAACAGAAATATGTATAACGGCGGGAGCTGTATAGTATGAAACGAAGAAATCGATTTACGATTCCGTCAAAATATATTTTGTTTGCACTGACGTTGTTGTGTGTTGGCACGATGTCAGTGTCTTTCCTGACAGATTTTGACGGAGGGATCCTTAATTCCGTCTCTGGTTATGTGCTGATCCCGGTACAGAAGGGGATCAATGCAGCTGGCGGCTGGGCCAGATCAAGAGTCGATAATCTGGCAGATCTGCAGCAGATCAACGAAGAGAACCAGAGCCTGAAGGAACAGGTGGCAGAACTGACGCTGGAAAATAATATGCTGATGCAGGAACGCTATGAACTTCAGGAGCTGAGAGATCTTTATAATCTGGACAGCGATTATTCTGATCTGAATAAGATCGCGGCCAATGTCATTGGAAAAGATACCGGTAACTGGTTTAATATGTTCATTATTGACAAGGGTTCCAGTGATGGAATCAAAGTGGATATGAATGTGATCGCCGGAGGCGGACTGGTCGGTATCGTGACCAAGACCGGACCGGACTGGGCACAGGTGCGTTCTATCATTGACGACATGAGTAATGTCAGTGCCATGATCCTGAAAAATTCAGATCTGTGTTATGTGCGCGGTGATCTGGAGATGATGTCAGAGGGAACCCTGCAGCTTAATCAGCTCAGAGATCAGAATGATGAGGTAGAATCCGGAGACAAAGTTGTCACTTCTTATGCCAGCGCAAAATATCATAAAGGAATCCTGATCGGCTATGTAAATGAACTGGCTGTGGATTCCAATAATCTGACCAAGTCCGGAAGCATTACTCCGGCTGTGGATTTTGAGCATCTGAGTACGGTTCTTGTCATCACTGACCTAAAGCAGCAGGTGGATGAATCCCAGGCGGATGCAACGGAAGAAGATACGCTGCTGGATGAGACTACTGAGGCAGAATAGGAGGGCAGAAGAATAGATGAAGCGTAAAATTGTGATCGCTCTGATGATTCTTCTCTGCTTTCTTCTGCAGAGTACGGTGTTTCAGGCTCTTGCTATTGGCTCTATCAGTCCCAATCTCATGATCATTCTGACAGCTTCCTTCGGGTTTATGGGCGGTCGGAAAGAAGGTATGATCGTAGGATTTTTCTGTGGGCTGCTGGAAGATATTTTCTATGGAAGACTTCTTGGCATGCATGCAATCATTTATATGTACATCGGCTATGGCAATGGACAGTTCAACCGGATCTTTTACGGAGACGATATTAAGCTGCCGCTGAGTCTGATCTCGGCCAGTGAACTGATCTATGGACTGGGAACGTACATGATCATGTTTGTCATGAGAAGCCGGTTCGCATTTTTTCATTATCTGACAAGTATCATTCTGCCAGAACTTCTGTATACAGTCATTGTGACCCTGTTTATTTATCGGTTGATCTATAAGATCAACGTAAGGCTTAAGACTGATTCGTAAGGAGCGGGTAATTTGCTGGAAGATATCAAAGAATCCATATTGAATTTCATAACATCGCGTATATTCGTGCTCGTGGTGATTTTTCTGGCTTTTTTCGGAATTATGATGAGCCGGATCTTCTATCTGCAGATCATCAATGGACAGAATTATGCAGATAGCTTTACCATGCGTATTAAACGTGAGGTAAGTTTACCTGGTACCAGAGGAAGAATCTATGACAGGAACGGACAGGTTCTGGCAGATAATGTTCTTTCCTATTCGGTGACCATGGAGGATAACGGAACTTATAAAAGTGCAAGAGAGAAGCAGTCTACCTTAAACCGGACTGTGTTGAAGGTCATAGATATTGTAGAGTCTCATGGAGATAACGTGATCGGTGATTTCGGTATTGTGTACCAGAATGGCTCTTATACTTATACGCAGGAGGGAAGAGCACTGCTTCGTTTTAAGGCGGATATTTATGGTTACAGCAGTATTGATGATCTGAAGCCGGAAGAATATGTGGCGACTGCGGACGAGATGATCGAGTATCTGTGCGGTAAGAAGAAGTTCTGGATCTCTCCGGACCTTTATACAGAGGAGCAGATCAAGGAATATAAGGTTCCCACAGATCTGACGCCGGAACAGATCTTAAAGCTGGTGACTATCCGTTATGCCATCAGCAGCAACAGCTTTAAACGTTATGTGACCACCACAGTGGCTTCAGATGTATCAGATGCCACAGTTGCAGAGATCCTGGAGAACCAGAGTAATCTGCAGGGAGTGGATATTGAGCAGAGCAGTCTGCGTACGTATGCCGATTCCAAATATTTTGCAAATATCATTGGATATATCGGCAAGCCTGACCAGGACGAGCTGGATACGTTGAAAGAACAGAATGAAGATTATGATGCCAACGACCTGGTTGGTAAAGCAGGTCTTGAGCAGTATATGGAGACAGATCTTCAGGGTAAGAAGGGGCAGCGTACCATCTATGTGGACAGTGTGGGAAATGTGCTGGAGGTGGAGAGCGAGACACAGCCAGAATCAGGACATGATCTGTATCTGACCATTGATAAGGATCTGCAGATTGCAGTATATAATATTCTGGAACAGCGTCTGGCGGGTATTCTGGTATCCAAGATCCAGAATATTAAGCAGTATGTGCCAGGGGCACACAGCTCTGCCACAAGCATTGTGATCCCTATCTATGATGTCTATTATGCGCTGATCCAGAACCATATTATTGATACGTCCCATTTTACAGCGGATGATGCCACGGATCTGGAGAAGTCAGTACAGCAGCGGTTTGATACCCAGCTTGAAGACGCGATCAGCCGTATTATGGCACAGCTTCAGTCGGATAGTCCGACTGCCTATTGTGACTTGCCAAGTGACATGAAAAATTATATGAGCTACATTGTGTCTGACATCCTTATGGGTGAGGATCAGGTGCTCATGAAGAGTGCGGTCAATACAGAAGACGCTACTTATATTGCCTGGGCAAAAGACGAGACCATCAGCCTGAAGGAATATCTGGAATATGCCATTTCCATGAACTGGGTGGATGTATCCGGGCTTGATGTGAAGAATTCCTATATGAATTCCGAAGAAATCTATCAGGTGGTAGTTGATTATATTTCGTCAAAACTGACAACCGACAGCAAATTTCATACAATGCTGTATAAATATGTCATTTTGAATGATGTGGTGACGGGAAGAGAAGTTTGTTTGCTCTTGTATGACCAGGGTATACTGGAGTATGATGAGGAGACGGTTGGAAAGCTCAGAAGCGGTGCTTATTCTGCATACAGCTTTATGCTGGATAGGATCAAGAATCTGGAGATTACACCGGGACAGCTTGCACTGGAACCGTGTAGTGCCGGATGTGTGATCACGGATCCGAATACGGGTGATGTACTGGCAAATGTGTCTTATCCGGGATATGATAACAACCGACTGACTAATACCATGGATTCTGCTTACTATGCAGAACTGAACCGTGACCTGGCAGGACCTCTGTACAGTCGCTCTACACAGGAACGCACAGCGCCTGGTTCTACATTCAAACCGATTTCTGCTGTTGCAGGTCTGGAAGAAGGAGTGATCCGTTCCACAGATATTATTCATGCAACGGGTGTGTTTACGGAAGCGTACGGTTCACCTACCTGCTGGATCTATAACCAGTATCATGGAAGCCATGGAAACATCAACATGGTGGATGCTATTCGTGTTTCCTGCAACTATTATTTTTATGAGGTAGGATTCAGACTGGGAGGCGGACGGAGCACCGGTTATTCATCAGACCGGGCACTGGCAGCACTCTCAAAATATGCAGCTATGTTTGGTTTTGACCATACATCCGGTATGGAACTTCCAGAGAGCGATCCGAAGATCTCAGACAGTGACGGTATTCGTTCAGCAATTGGACAGGGTACTCATCTGTATACGGTATCTCAGATCGCCAGATATGTAAGCACGATCGCAAACAGAGGAACTGTGTATGATCTGACATTGCTGGATAAATTGACAGATTCTGAAGGAAAAACTATTGATGATTATTCGGCATCAGTATATAATAATATCGATATTGCGGATAATTCCTGGAACACCATTCAGGAAGGCATGCATCAGGTGGCAGAGAATACGGCGGCATTTAAAGATCTGAACCTTACCATTGCAGGAAAGACCGGTACGGCACAGCAGTCTAAGAGTCATCCAAACCATGCACTGTTCATGGGATATGCACCATATGAGAGCCCGCAGATCGCAATTGCGATCCGAATTGCCAACGGCTATACTTCCGCAAATGCAGCTTCTATGGCAGCTGATATCTTTTCCTATTATTTTGATCTGACAGATAAAGATGAACTGCTGAATGGATCTGCAACAACTGCCACAAGTGCAGTGATCAATGACTAGGGAGACAGTTATGATACAACAGACAGTTGTGATAAAGAGCAACAAATATGGAATTACCTTGTGCCTGGATAAAGATATTGCTTTTCGTGATCTGCTGTCGCAGATCGCAGAAAAGTTCAAAGCATCTGCCAAATTCTTTGGTGATGCTCAGATGGCATTGAGCTTTGAAGGACGCAGATTATCAGAGAGTGAACAGCTGGAAGTGGTTCAGACAATTCAGGAGAATACTTCGTTGGAGATTCTGTGTATCATGGAACAGGATACGCTGACAGAAGCTTATATGAAGGAAGTCCTGGAAGACAGAAAAAAAGAACTCTCTGCCAGTGATGGCAAATTCTATAAAGGAACACTTCGTTCCGGACAGGTACTGGAAGCTGGAAGCAGCATTATTATTCTCGGCGATGTGAATCCGGGAGCCACCGTTGTATCGAAAGGCAATGTGGTGGTACTGGGAAGTCTGAAGGGAACGATTCATGCAGGAGCCGCAGGAAACGAAGGCGCTTTTGTGGCGGCACTCAATATGAATCCCATGCAGATCCGGATCGCGGATGCCATTGCAAGGGCTGCAGATGACAAGCCTGATAAGAAATCCAGAAAAGCGAAAGAGACCTCCACAGGTCCGATGATCGCCTATACAGAAGACGGCAACATCTATATGGAGCCGATAACAAAAGAAGTTATCAACGATATCCGGATCTAAGAAGACCTGATGCGGATCGAGCGATATAAAATTGGAGGACGCAATATGAGTGAAGTAATTGTAATTACATCAGGAAAAGGCGGTGTGGGCAAGACAACCACCACAGCCAACGTAGGAACCGGTCTGGCAAAACTGGACCAGAAAGTAGTTCTGATCGACACCGATATCGGACTTCGTAATCTGGATGTTGTCATGGGACTGGAAAATCGCATCGTTTACAATCTGGTAGACGTGGTGGAAGGAAACTGCCGGATCAAGCAGGCACTGATCAAGGACAAGCGATATCCGAACCTGTATCTGCTTCCGTCTGCACAGACCAGAGATAAGACAGCGGTAAGCCCGGAACAGATGGTGAAGCTGATCGAGGAACTGAGAAGCGAGTTCGATTACATACTTCTTGATTGTCCGGCTGGTATTGAGCAGGGATTCAAAAATGCCATTGCAGCGGCTGACCGTGCGTTGATCGTCACGACTCCGGAGGTATCTGCAATCCGTGACGCAGACCGTATCATAGGTCTTCTGGAGGCAAATGAGATCAAGCAGACGGATCTGATCGTAAACCGTATCCGCATGGATATGGTGGAGAGCGGAAATATGATGTCTATAGATGATGTTGTTGAGATTCTTGCAATCAATATTATCGGTGCAGTACCGGATGATGAGAATATCGTTATCTCTACCAACCAGGGTGAGCCGTGTGTAGGGGATTCTTCTCTTGCAGGACAGGCATATATGAATATTTGCCGCAGAGTGATGGGAGAGGAAGTACCATTCCTGGATCTGAAGGTAAAGACCGGATTTCTCGGAAAGTTAAAGAATCTGTTCAAATAGGGGGAGGACAAGTCTATGGGATTCATGGATTTTTTCCGGAAAAAGAATTCCGGCGAAGTCGCAAAAGACCGTTTGAAGCTGTTATTGATCTCTGACCGGGCAAACTGCTCACCCGAGGTCATGGAAGCAATTAAAAATGATATTATCAAGGTTATCACCAAATATATGGATATTGACAGCGAGGGACTTGATATTCAGATCACACAGACAGAGTCAGAGGGCGGTAATGGAACTGTTCCGGTGCTGTGTGCCAATATTCCGGTGAAGGACCTGAGAAAAAGAAGTTAGGAATCAGGTGAGACATGTTCAGACAATATAGACTGCAGGATTTTAGACTGCGGCTGGTTGTTCTTGTTTACGCAATCACGATCCTTGGTATTCTGGTCATAGGAAGTGCGGCCGAAGAGTACCAGAGTCAGCAGCTGCTTGGAATGATACTGGGAACAGTAGCCATGCTCGTGCTGACTTTGATGGATTATCGCATTTTGCTCAATCTGAGCTGGGTGTTATATGCAGTGAATATTATTTTGCTGCTTGCAGTAAAATTTGTAGGGTATGAGGCAAATGGAGCCAAGCGCTGGCTGAATCTTGGATTTATGCGGTTTCAGCCATCCGAGCTTACCAAGCTGATCCTGATTATATTCTTTGCATACTTTTTTACAAAATATAAAGATCAGCTGAACACCTGGAAGATGATTCTTGCATCTATCGTGCTTCTGCTGATCCCGCTGGGACTGGTCATTGCGCAGCCACATCTGTCAGCGACCATTACCATTGCCTATCTGTTCTGTGTCTTGTTCTTTGTGGCGGGTTTAAGTTATAAAGTGATCGGAGGCATCATTGCTGTGACAGTGCCATCGATCATTATATTTCTGAATCTGATCATGCAGGAAGGACAGACCATTCTGAATGAGTATCAGTTAGACAGAATCATGGCATGGTTGAACCCGGCAGAATATGGAGATGACGCATATCAGCAGCAGAACTCCATCATTGCCATCGGATCCGGACAGCTCTATGGCAAAGGCTTATATAATAATGATATCTCTTCTCTGAAAAACGGTAATTTTATCGTGGAACCGCAGACGGATTTTATCTTTGCAGTTACCGGAGAGGAGCTTGGTTTCATCGGATGTGCGGCAGTCATTATTCTGTTGACACTGATCACGTTGGAATGTCTCTGGATCGGAAGAAATGCCAGAGATCAGGAAGGAATGATCATCTGTTGCGGTTTTGGGGGATTGATCGCATTTCAGACGTTTGCTAATGTATGTGTAGCGACGGGACTTATGCCAAACACCGGTATTCCGTTACCGTTTGTCAGTTATGGGCTGACTTCGTTGGTAATGTTGTATATGGGAGTAGGAATAGTACTAAACGTAGGGCTTCAACCTAAAAAATACTAATACTCGGAAGGGGGAAATTTCTATGAATATCGGATTGATTGCACATGATGCAAAAAAAATCCTGATGCAGAATTTTTGTATTGCGTACAGAGGGATTCTCTGCAAACACGAATTATATGCAACCGGAACAACTGGACGGCTGATTGAGGAAGTGGCAAACTTAAATGTCCATAAATTCCTGGCAGGCCACCTGGGCGGTGAGCAGCAGCTTGGAGCACAGATCGAGCATAACCAGATCGACCTTGTGATTTTTCTGCGTGACCCGGTACAGCCGAAGAGACATGAGCCGGATGTAAATAATGTGGTTCATCTGTGTGACGTACACAATATTCCGATCGCTACCAATCTCGCAACAGCAGAGCTTCTGATTAAATCACTGGACAGAGGAGATTTGGAGTGGCGTGAAATGTATAAATAAAAGATTTGTCAGAGTCTGCAGTCTGTTACTGGTCTGCAGTCTTTGCACGATATCAGGCACCGGTTGCGGAGAGAACCGGCTGGAGGATGCTTTTGAGGCAGATCTTCCGGGAATTGGGATCCAGACATCGGAGGAATCATCGAAGATTCCATATTTTGCCAGTGATCTGTGTGTGACAGATACGGATGTGCAGGATATAGAGGCTGATACAGAAGATGCGCTTGCTGCATGCTTCTTTAATCTCAATGAGAAAAAAGTCTTATATGCAAAAAATATCCATGAACGAATGTATCCGGCCAGTACGACCAAGATCATGACCGCACTGGTGGCGCTTGACAAGGGAGATCTGGATGCACAGACCACAGTGAGCAAAGAAGCAATCACGTTTTCAGAAAGCGGTGTATCCACAGCCAAGCTGAAAGAGGGAGATGTTCTTACTCTTCGGCAGCTTTTATATGCACTTTTGACGGTGTCTGCCAATGATGCAGCCAATGTGATCGCCGAGCAGATCGCAGGCAGTCAGGATGCATTTGTGGAGATGATGAATCAGGAAGCACAGAAGATCGGCGCAACGAATACACATTTTGTAAATGCCAATGGTCTTCATAGTGAAGATCATTATACGACAGTATATGACTTGTATCTGATGTTCAATGCTGCCATGCAGCATGAGGAATTTCTTCAGATGCTGCAGGAAAAAGAATATCAGGCATCTTATCAGGCGGCAGATGGAACCACTGTAGAAGCAGTCTGGTCCACAACGAATCAGTTTACAAAGGGCGATGTAACGGTTCCGGATGGAGTTACTGCTGTTGGTGGAAAGACCGGCACAACAACGGCAGCCATGTCCTGTCTGGTGCAGCTTTTTGAGGATGCGCAGGGAGAACAGTATGTGGCAATTATCCTTGGTTGTAAGGAACGTGGAATCCTTTATCAGGAGATGCAGACATTTCTGTCTAATCTGAACAATTAGACTTGTATTTTTAACCTCTGAATGGTATAATCTTACTAACAAGACGGAACATAAGGAGGGCACCATTATGGTACAATTGATTGTTGGAGTAAAGGGTGAAGGAAAGACGAAAAAGATGCTGGAGCATGTACATAACATTCTCGCATCTACCGATGGAAATGTAGTATATCTGGATAAGTCCACGCAGAATATGCATGAGCTTGACAATCGTGTTCGTTTGATCAACGTAACAGAATATCCGATCCAGAATACAGATCAGTTTATCGGTTTTGTATGTGGCATCTGCTCTCAGGATTATGACCTTCAGGAGATTTATCTGGATGGATTTTTGAAGATTGCAAAACTGGAAGGTCAGGATATTTCTTCCACACTTTCTCAGCTGAATCAGATCAGTGAACAGTTCCATGTAAACATGGTGCTCAGCGTGTCTATGGCTAAGGATCAGATTCCTGAATTTGCCAAGGGACAGATTATTTAAGATAGAAAAAACATCAGACGGATGCCCACAATTGTTGGTCATCCGTCTTTTTATGCGAATATTCAGAGACAGGTATATGTCTGTAACGGTGAATCCTGAATATTGACATATAAAACAGGAAGGAGTGTCTGGCATATGCCTCGCAGACGACGGAAAAGAAAAGTAGTTCGTGTAAACAGCAGACGACCGATCAATATTGATAAAGTATTCTTTGGCGCAGTGGCCGTCTATATGTGTGTGATCTGTTACATGGCTCTGACATCAGTGCATATTGCGGGATATGAGGTGCAGGCGGGAACACTGGCAGTCAACCATACCTATAAAGGATTTGCTGTTCGGCAGGAGACGGTCTGTACAGCAGATACTTCCGGTTATGTGAGCTTCTATGCCAGTGCAGGAGACCGTGTCTCAGGTTCCAGTCTGGTGTATACGATAGATGAGAAGGGTGAGATCAACGATCTGATCCGGGAAAATGCAGATACTGTGGATCTGACGGATGATAATTTTTCACAGATCCGAGGGGATATGAAAAGTTTCATGGACAGTTATGATGATACTCAGTTTGGGGATGTCTATGAATTTCAATCTAATATGGAAAGCATGGTCATGGAGCTGGTGAACCAGAGCATGTTGGACAGTCTGGCGGAAGCGGGAGATGATTCCATGTTTTCCCGGGTTTATGCCAGTGGAAACGGAATCCTCGAATTTTACCAGGACGGCTATGAAGATGTGACGGTGGAGAGTATGACAGAAGATATGCTGGATCCATCCACTTATACAAAGCAGAGTCTGAAAAAAGAAATGGTGCAGGCCGGAGAGCCGGTCTACAAGTTGTCAACATCTGAAAAATGGTCTATGGTAGTACCTCTTTCTGAAGAGGAAGCTACAGGATTTATCAATGATGGCACCAATTATATGCAGGTGCGTTTCACCAGGGATGATACCAAGACCTGGGCAAAGTTTTCTATTGTCTATGTAGGAAGTACGCCCTGTGCCCGACTGGATTTTAATACATCCATGGTCCGTTTTGCAGACCTTCGTTACATAGAAGTAGAGTTTATGATCGATGATCAGCAGGGGCTTAAGATTCCCAATACAGCCATCGTTGAAAAAGAATTTTATCTAATCCCCAAGGCTTATCTGGTGGAACAGGATGGAGAACAGGGATTCATGAAAGAAATCTATGACAAAGATGGGGGCGCATCTGTAGAATTTCTGAAAATGACCATCTACTATGAAGATGACGATTATTATTATATTGATCCTATGGAATCTGATTATACCACCGGAAACACGAAATTGCCCATTGGGACTTATCTGGTGCAGCCCGATTCACAGGAACGTGTTCAGGTTGGAAATACAGGTGTGTTGAAAGGTGTTTATAATATCAATAAAGGTTACACGCAGTTCCGCCAGATCAACATTCTCTACCAGAACGAGGAATACGCACTGGTGGAGCAAGGAACCAGTTATGGACTTACCGTCTATGACCATATTGTTCTCAATGGGTCAGCGGTAGATGAAGATCAGATTATCTATTAGACGAGGAGTGACAGCTATGGTAGCAGAAAATTACAGATATGTTCTGAAAAAAGTGGAAGAGGCATGTGCACGCAGTGGAAGAGATCCTAAAGATGTGACGCTGATCGCAGTCAGCAAGACCAAACCAATCGAGATGATCGAAGAAGCGATGGAAGCGGGAGCCCGTGTATTTGGTGAAAATAAAGTGCAGGAGCTTTGCGATAAATATGAGCAGCTTCCGAAAGATCTGCACTGGCATCTGATTGGCCATTTACAGAGAAACAAAGTAAAATATATTGTGGATAAAGCGGAACTGATTCATTCTGTGGATTCTTTGAAGCTGGCAGAAGAGATCAGCAAAGAAGCACTGAAAAAGAATGTGGAAGTAAATATTCTGATCGAAGTGAATGTGGCTGAGGAAGAAAGTAAGTTTGGTGTTTCTGTGGAAGAGACACCTGTATTAGTGGAAGAGATCGCAAAACTCCCAGGAATCCATATTCAGGGGCTGATGACGATCGCACCGTATACAACAGATCCGGAAGAAAATCGCCCGGTTTTCCGTACATTAAAAAAATTGGCAGTTGACATCAAAAAGAAAAACATTGATAATGTATGCATGGATGTGCTTTCTATGGGTATGACCGGAGATTACCAGGTGGCAGTGGAAGAGGGAGCGACTCTGGTGCGTGTTGGAACCGGTATTTTCGGAGAGCGCAATTATGAAGTGATATAAAAGGAGAGCTAAGAACATGGGCATTTTTGATAAGCTGATGGATACCATGCATTTGGGAAATGATTACGAAGACGATTATGATGATTACGATGATGACTTCGATGATGAACCGGAACCGCGTGGAAGCCTGTTTAAGAAGAAGGATAAAAAGTATGATTATGATCTGGGAGATGATGGAGCAAGCGGATCAGAGAAAGTGAAACCGGTAAAACAGCAGCCGGCACGGATCATGCCTATGCGTTCAAAAAAAGGAGCAGCCGGTATGGAAGTCTGTGTATTCAAACCAACTCAGTTTGATGAGTCCAGAGAGATTACAGACACCTTGTTAAATGGATGTACGGTAGTGCTGAACTTTGAAGGCCTGGATGTGGAGATCGCGCAGAGAATCATTGATTTTACTTCTGGCTCCTGTTATGCAATCGGCGGAAACCTTCAGAAGGTATCTAACTACATATTTATTGTGACACCGAAGAGTGTAGACATCTCCGGAGATTTCCAGGAGATTTTAAGCGGGGCATTTGATATCCCGACGATTTAGAAAAGACAACAGGAAACGAATGAAAGGGAGCATCAGATGAAACGTGGGTCCGATGCTCTTTCTTTGGCTTAAAGAATAACAGGAGATCATATGAACAGAGTGAAGACAGAGATTCCGGCTACTTTGGAGGAAGCGGCACAGGCAGGCCGTGTCTGTATGGATGTAAAAAAAGATGGTCAGTTTTGCTACCATATTTATCTGGAGCCGGATTTTGCAAAATTGCCTGAGGCAGTAGAACCGCTGAATATTAAGGAAAGAAAGCTGTGCATTGTGGCAGACAGTACCACAGCAGAGCTTTATGGTGCGGAATTAAAGGAGATTCTGAAAGAAACATGTACGTATGTATCCATGTTTGTCTTCCCGGCCGGAGAGGTAAACAAGACATTAAATACGGTCAGGGATCTCTATGAGCATCTGATCCTGGAAAAATTTGACCGAAAAGATATGCTGGTGGCATTGGGCGGTGGAGTGGTCGGTGATCTGACTGGATTTGCTGCGGCTACCTATCTGAGAGGCATCGGATTTATTCAGATCCCGACAACATTGCTCTCTCAGGTGGATTCCAGTATCGGGGGAAAGACCGGTGTTGATTTTGACGCATACAAAAACATGGTAGGAGCATTTCATATGCCGCGGCTGGTCTATATGAACCTGAATGTATTGAAGACATTGCCGGATCGACAGTTTTCCTGCGGAATGGGTGAAATCATCAAGCATGGTCTGATCCAGGACTCTGACTATCTGGAAAAATTAAGCACATATCAGAGAGAGATCCGTGAAAAAAACTATGCGGCACTTCTGTGGATGGTAGCCGGCAGCTGTAAGGTCAAACGGCATGTGGTAGAGGAAGATCCTACAGAACAGGGAATCCGTGCCTGGCTGAATTTTGGACATACCATCGGACATTCCGTTGAGAAGCTGAAAGATTTTACACTTTGTCATGGCGAGTGTGTGGCTATTGGCTGTGCGGCTGCTGCATGGATGTCCTGGAAGCGGGAGCTGATCTCTGAAAAAGAGAAAGAAGCTGCGGAGCAGTTATTGTTGGATTACCAGCTTCCAGTGCGTGTGAAGGGACTGAAGCCTGAGGATATTGTAAAGACAACAAAACTGGATAAGAAGATGGATGCGGGCAAGGTAAAATTTGTCCTTTTGAAAAAAATTGGAGAAGCATTCGTAACAAGGGACGTGGAAGATGAGGAACTTCTGCGGGCAAGCCGGTACGTCTGCGGGGAGGAAATACATGAATAAGCAATTATGCCGTCCATGGGTGATCGCAGTCCTGACTGTACTGTTGGTAGCGCTGGATCAGTGGACCAAATATCTGGCGGTATTATTTTTGAAGGATCAGGATCCATTTGTGATCATTGACGGAGTATTTGAGCTTCATTATCTGGAAAACAGAGGTGCAGCTTTTGGAATCATGCAGGGACAGCAGGTATTTTTCCTGGTGATCGCACTGGTAGTTCTTCTGGCTGTGGTCTATCTGTTCTGTAAAATGTCAAAGGATGCGAAGTTTGTACCGCTTCGTCTGATCGCCATTGCAGTGTTGGCAGGTGCCTGGGGAAATATGATCGATCGTGTAAGATTAGGTTATGTAGTAGATTTTTTCTATTTTAAACTGATCAATTTCCCAATCTTTAATGTGGCAGATATTTATGTGAGTGTGGGAATGGTGATTCTTGCACTGTTGATTTTCTTCTATTATAAAGATGAAGACCTGGCATGTCTTCTGCAGGGGAAGGAGAAACGTTCATGAGTCAGATCAGCCTGCAGGCCGATGAAACATACATGGATGAGAGACTGGATAAATTTTTAAGTGCCATGCTTCCAGACCAGTCCCGTTCTTATCTTCAGAAGATCATTAAGGATGGTAATGTACTGGTAAATGGAGAGCCAAAGAAATCCAGTTACCGGCTGGAAGACGGAGATGAAGTGACTGCAGATCTTCCGGAACTGAAAAGTCCGGACATCGAGCCGGAAAATATTCCGCTGGATATTTTATATGAGGATGACAGTATTCTCATGGTCAATAAGCCAAAGGGAATGGTTGTACATCCATCGGCAGGACATTATACAGGTACATTGGTCAATGCAGTGCTCTGGCACTGTCAGGGACAGCTGTCAGGGATCAATGGAGTATCCAGACCAGGAATCGTTCACCGGATCGACAAGGATACCACCGGTGTACTTGTGGTATGTAAAAATGATGCAGCGCATAATGCGGTGGCAGCGCAGTTAAAGGAACATTCCATCACAAGAAAATATCGGGCCATCGTACACGGTGTGATCAAAGAAGACGAAGGTACTGTGGATGCACCGATCGGCCGTCATCCAACAGAACGTAAGAAGATGGCATCCGGTGTAAAGAATGGAAAACGGGCAGTGACTCATTATCGGGTACTGGAACGTTTTCAAGGATATACCTACGTGGAATGTCAGCTGGAGACAGGTAGAACTCATCAGATCCGTGTCCATATGGCATCCATCCATCATCCATTGCTGGGAGATACCGTGTATGGACCGGCAAAGGATTCTCATCATCTGGAAGGGCAGACGCTCCATGCTATGGTGCTGGGACTGATTCACCCGGTAACGGGAGAATATCTGGAGGTGGAAGCTCCGCTTCCGGAATATTTTGAAAATCTGTTAAAGAAATTCCGGGCAATGTCAGGAAATTGATAAGAGCAGAAAGGTTACTGGAACGAGATATGAGGAACAGTAACACGAAGAAAAGGACGGATAGAGTATGAGCAACAGTCGGCAGACGACAAAGAAAAAGACAACAGGAAATACCGGAACAAAGAGAAGTTCCACGAAGACAGCTTCGGCAAGGAACAGTTCCCGGTCAGGAAAGAACAGTTCAGGGAAGAGAACACAGAACAAAAATCAGAACAGCGGCATTGAACGGGAAATCGGACTTGTGGTGCTGTTATTGGTGTGCGTTTTTCTGTTTGTCAGCAACTTTGGCGTGGGCGGTGCCGTTGGCAAGTTTTTAAGTGGTGTATTATTTGGACTGTTTGGACTGTTTGCCTATCTGTTGCCTGTACTGGTGCTTCTGATGGTACTGTTTTCGCTGGCAAACCGGGAGAACCTGGAGGCAACACTGAAGATTGCAGGGGTGGTGCTCTGTGCGGTGGCTTTCTGTGCATTGATGCATATGCTGATGCCCAATGCCCCTGAAGAGATCAAAGATGTATATACCTATTGCAAGACCAATCGGATCGGAGGAGGTCTGCTGGGAGGCATTGTGGCAATTCTTCTGAAAAAAGCTGTGGGAACGGTAGGAACTTATCTGGTACTGCTGGGTATCCTGATCATCTGTGTGGTGATCATTACAGGCCGTTCCTTTGTAGATGGCATGTCTCATGGAAGTCAGAGAGTCTATGAATCTGCCAGAGAGGATATGGCACGCCGCAAAGAGCTTGCGGATGAGCGAAGAGAGCAGCAGCGTGCCCGTGCCAGAGAGTTAAAGGAGCAGAGACAGGAACGGAAAGTGACAGGAGTTACCATGGATGTGACCATTCCGAAACAGGAAAATGGTCTGATTGAGGTGACAGAACCGGACAGCGTAAGCTTTGCAGATCCGGCTCAGGCACAGATGCCTGTAGAACAAGAGGTTCCTGTACAGGTGGGTACTCCGGTTCACAGTTATGCAGTGGAGCAAGAGCCGTATCAGGAGTATCCGGCAGCGGAACCCATGCAATCCTGGTCTTCACCGGATGCAGAGATTAACTTCAGCGAGGAAGATCTTCTGAAAAATGCCATGAATACCAGAGATCTGGATGAGACAGAGCCGGTCCATGTGATGGAAGCTTCTCAGGCAGAAATCTCTCAGGCAGAAATCTCTCAGGCAGAAATCTCTCAGACAGAAATCTCTCAGGCAGAAATCTCTCAGACACAGGTCGCTCAGACAGCAGAGGCAGAATATGAATTTCCGCCACTGTCTCTTTTGAAGAAGCCGAAAGCATCCTCTGGTAAGAAGGATGATAATGTGGTACTGCAGGAAACGGCTGAGCATCTGCAGCAGGTTATGGAAGACTTTGGGGTCAATGCCACCGTAGTCAATGCCAGCAGAGGACCGGCAGTGACCAGATATGAAGTACAGCCTGCTCACGGTGTAAAGGTCAGCAAGATCCTGGCTCTGGCAGATGATATCAAACTGAATCTGGCTGTGGCAGATGTACGTATAGAAGCACCGATCCCCGGAAAGGCCGCTGTAGGTATTGAAGTGCCGAACAAAGAAAATTCAACGGTCATGTTCCGTGAACTGGTAGAATCCAAAGAGTTCCGGGAGCATAAATCCAAGATTGCATTTGCGGTCGGTAAAGATATTGGCGGAAACATCATGGTGTCGGATATTGCCAAGATGCCGCATCTTCTGATCGCTGGTGCAACAGGTTCCGGTAAATCTGTGTGTATCAATACTTTGATCATGAGTATTTTATACAAAGCACGGCCGGATGAAGTGAAACTGATCATGATCGACCCGAAGGTAGTGGAGTTAAGCGCATATAATGGGATTCCGCATCTGCTGATTCCGGTTGTAACGGATCCGAAGAAAGCGGCAGGCGCATTGAACTGGGCGGTTGCAGAGATGATGGGCCGGTACAATCAGTTTGCAGAATTAAATGTAAGAAATATTGAAGGCTACAATGAAAAGATTGACAGCATCAAGGATATTCCTGATGATAACAAGCGTGAGAAGATGCCGCAGATCGTCATTATCGTGGATGAGCTGGCGGATCTGATGATGGTTGCACCAGGTGAAGTGGAGGATGCCATCTGTCGTCTGGCACAGCTTGCAAGAGCAGCCGGTATTCACCTGATCATTGCGACTCAGAGGCCATCGGTCAATGTCATCACAGGTCTTATCAAGGCAAATATGCCGTCACGAATTGCATTTGCCGTATCCTCCGGTGTGGATTCCCGTACTATTCTGGATATGAACGGAGCGGAGAAGCTTCTGGGAAAAGGCGATATGCTGTTTTCGCCTTACGGTATTCCGAAGCCGCTGCGTGTGCAGGGAGCATTTGTATCAGATGCGGAAGTAGGAGCAGTCGTTGAATTCTTGAGCAGTAGAAAGCCGGAAGATTCCCAGAAGGAACAGGAGATTGCTGAGAAGATGAAGGAGATGCAGTCTACCATTGAAAATGCAGCCACATCGTCTGACGGCAGCAGCGGATCGGATAAAGATGTATTGTTTGCAGAGGCTGGAAGGTTTATTATAGAAAAAGATAAAGCGTCCATTGGAATGCTGCAGCGCTGGTTCAAGATCGGATTTAACCGTGCGGCAAGAATCATGGATCAGCTGGCAGATGCCGGAGTGGTTGGTGAGGAAGAAGGGACAAAGCCCCGAAAGGTGCTCATGTCTTCGGAACAGTTTGAACAGTACATAGAGGAACAGTACTAGAACGCAGAAAGGATAGACGGATTCATATGAAATGCCCGAAATGTGGAGCAGACATCCCGGAAGGAAAGTTTTACTGCGAGAAATGCGGCGAAGCTCTTCAGATCGTACCGGACTATAATCCGGCAGAGGATATCACCATTGGTGAAGAGGATAACAACATACAGAATAAGGACAGTTCAGATGCTTCTTCAGGAGAACAGAGATCGGATCGGAAACAGCGTTTTTTCTATCTGCTGAAAAAATATGGTCCATTTGCACTGGTTCTTTCCATTGCAGGAATCATTACTTACTGGACCTCTTATCAGTCTACATTCCATCAGGATGCAGTGACAGAAGTGGCAGAGGAACTGGAAAGTGAGACAGAGCAGTTGCTGGAAGTACCATCTTTAAGTCTGCCGCCGGGAACCTATGGGGATTCCATTGATCTGGTGATCTCTCATGATCAGCGTTCGCAGGGGCTCATTTATTATACGATGGATGGTTCTACGCCCGGTGAGGCAAGCAAAATCTACAATCAGCCGGTCCATATTGATGAGGGAACTACAGTGATTCGTGCTGTATTTATCAGTAATGACGGACTGCGGAGCGAGGAAGCGGGCGGTACTTACAAAATTGTCCTTGATTATCCAAGCGAGCCCCAATTCAGTGTAAATGGCGGCGATTATGACAGTGGATTCTATGTGACGATCACAGCGGACAGAGAAAGTACGGTCTATTATACGACGAATGGAGAGGAACCGGATGTTTATTCAAAAGTGTATCGGGAACCAATCTATATCAATCCGGGACTGACGGTTCTTCAGGCAGTAGCCGTCAACAAAGAAGGCCGTGCGAGTGGTATTATGGAAGAAATCTATAACGTGGCGGAGACAGAGGCACCTGAAGATGGAACAGGAGCAGCAGAGCCCGGCACAGAGACTGTTCCGACCGGAGAACTGCCGGTTCAGACAGACCCTGCAGCAGTACCTGTACAGTAATAGGGAACATGAGCAGATTTCATTTATTGAACAAAAAAATTATGATAAATATTGGGCGAACAGGAAATTTTTGTTGAAATATACAGAATTTTGCATTATCATAGGAAGTAATGATTTGCAGTCGTGAAACCGGGCGGCTGCGGATAGAGATAGGAGGCTATGTATGTTTAAGATTTTAGAGGCAGAGCAGCTCTCTGCAAATGTCTACAAGCAGGTTATTCTCGCTCCGAGAGTAGCAAAATCCTGCGAACCTGGACAGTTCATCATTCTCAGAGTGGACGAGAATGGAGAGCGTATTCCGCTTACCATCTGTGATTATGACAGAGAAGCAGGAACGGTTACCATCGTATTCCAGCCGATTGGTGTATCTACTAATAAACTGCTGAAGCTCAAAGCTGGCGATTCCATCGCAGACTTTGTAGGACCGCTGGGACGTCCGTCTGAGCTGGTAACAGATGATTTTGAAGAAGTTAAGAAAAAGAGAGTTGTATTTATTGCTGGTGGTGTAGGTACTGCACCGGTATATCCGCAGGCTAAATGGCTTCATGACCATGGTGTCGAGTGCGATATCATCATTGGAGCAAGAAGCAAAGACATCCTGATCATGGAAGACGAGATGAGCAAGGTTGGTAACCTGTATCTCTGTACGGATGACGGAAGCTACGGCTTCAAGGGTGTAGGTACTGCTATGCTTGAAAAACTGGTAAGTGAAGGACATCAGTATGATCTGTGTGTTGCAATCGGACCGATGATCATGATGAAATTTGCCTGTCTTACCACCAAGAAACTTGGTATCCCGACTGTTGTCAGCATGAACCCGATCATGGTAGATGGTACTGGTATGTGTGGTGCCTGTCGTGTAATGGTAGGTGACGAAGTGAAGTTTGCCTGCGTAGACGGACCGGAGTTTGATGGTCATCTGATCGACTTTGATCAGGCTATGAAGAGATCAGCTATGTATAAAGCCGAGGAAGGAAGACGTCTTCTTGAGTATAAAGAGGGCAAGACCCATCACGGTGGCTGCGGAAATTGCGGAGGTGACAAATAATGGCTAACGGATTAACAAGAGTAGTAGTCAGAGAGCAGAACCCGCAGGTTCGTGCTACTAACTTTGACGAAGTATGCTACGGTTACAATAAAGAAGAGGCAATGGAGGAAGCTGCTCGTTGCCTGAACTGTAAAAAACCGAAATGTGTAGAGGGTTGTCCGGTATCTATTGATATCCCGGCATTCATCGCAGAAGTAAAAGAAGGAAACTTCGAGGAAGCATTCAAGATCATCAGCCAGTCTTCCGCACTTCCGGCAGTATGTGGACGTGTTTGTCCGCAGGAGAGCCAGTGCGAAGGAAAATGTATCCGCGGAATCAAAGGTGAACCGGTTGCTATCGGTAAACTGGAGCGTTTCGTAGCTGACTGGGCAAGAGAGAACGGTATCAAACCGCAGGCTCCGGCTGAGAAGAATGGCAAAAAAGTTGCTGTTATCGGTTCCGGTCCTTCCGGTCTGACCTGTGCAGGAGATCTTGCAAAACTTGGTTATGATGTAACCATCTTCGAGGCATTACATAAAGCAGGTGGAGTACTTGTATATGGTATTCCGGAGTTCCGTCTTCCGAAAGATCGCGTAGTTGCACCGGAAGTTGAGAACGTAAAATCTCTCGGCGTAAAGATCGAGACTGATGTTATCATCGGTAAGACTGTTACCATTGATGAGCTGATCGAGAACGAAGGATTCGATGCAGTATTCATCGGTTCTGGTGCAGGACTTCCGAAATTCATGGGTATTCCGGGTGAGACCGCTTGTGGTGTTCTGTCTGCAAACGAGTTCCTGACCAGAAACAACCTGATGAAAGCATTTGATGAGAACTATGATACCCCGATCGTACATGGCAAGAAAGTTGTTGTAGTCGGTGGTGGTAACGTTGCTATGGACGCTGCCCGTACAGCACTTCGTCTTGGCGGTGAGACTCATATCGTATACAGAAGAAGTGAGGAAGAGCTCCCGGCTCGTAAAGAGGAAGTTCATCACGCTAAAGAAGAAGGTATCATCTTTGACCTTCTGACCAATCCGGTAGAGATTCTCGTTGATGAGAATGACTGGGTGAAAGGTGTAAAATGTATTAAAATGGAACTGGGTGAGCCGGATGCATCCGGAAGACGTCGTCCGGTAGAAGTTCCGGGATCTGAGTTCGTGATCGACTGCGATACCGTTATCATGTCCCTGGGTACTTCCCCGAACCCGCTGATCTCCTCCACAACCAAGGGTCTTGAGATCAACAAGAGAAAATGTATCGTAGCTACCGAAGAGACCGGTGCAACCTCCAAAGAGGGCGTATACGCTGGTGGAGACGCTGTAACTGGTGCGGCTACCGTTATCCTTGCAATGGGTGCTGGTAAAGCTGGTGCAAAAGGTATTCATGAATATCTGAGCCAGAAATAAAATACAGGCAAATAGTAGAGGCTGTGTGAACAGATATGGACACTTGAAAGTGTCTGTTCTGTTCATACGGCCTTTGTTAGTCTACGAGAGACTGAAAAGAGGATAACCATATGCAGCCAACAGATCTTATAAAAGCACTTCACACCGCAGAGCGGTTAAAAGATACCATGCGTCACTGTTATACATCTGGTGGACGGAGAGAAAGTGTGGCGGAACATAGTTGGAGAGTATCCCTGATGGCATACTGGATCAGTGATGAATTTCCAGAGGCAGATATGAATAAGGTGATAAAAATGTGTCTGATTCATGATCTGGGTGAATGCTTTACAGGAGATATTCCTACATTTAAGAAAACGGAGAAAGACGAACAAAAAGAAGAACAACTTCTGCGAGAGTGGGTAGATCAGCTGCCGATGCCTTTCCAGAAAGAAATGGCAGATTTATATGCAGAAATGGAAGAAAGAAAGACGGTCGAGGCGAAGATCTATAAGGCACTTGACAATCTGGAAGCAGTACTGCAGCACAATGAGTCTGATCTTGCCACGTGGGAGGATCATGAATATGAGCTGACCAGAAATTATGGAAATGACAAGGTACAATTTTCTGAATACCTGAAAGCACTGAGAGAAAAACTGCGGGAAGAAACAGATGAGAAGATCGGTGAAGGTATAAAAATGGATGCTGTTAGATAGTGATTGGGAAAAGTTGACTAGATTGTTGGAGAGATGATGATCAGAAAAGAGACTTTTGCAAAGAAAATACAAAGAATGATGGGAGAGCGTGTTCCAGATTATATTCCCAGAGGAAGTTGGCAAGGTCATACCTATGCACATATCTTTACAGATATTGAGATCAACTTCATTGACGGGATGTGTCCGAAGTTTTGTAACATAAAGGGCGAATTGACAGATACTGTGATAAAATATCATAAAGGTGCTGCACATATGAATTCTTCCCAGGTAGTTTGTATCAGTTTTTTTAAGAAATTTTTTGAAAAACCTGAATATGAAAATTATTTATTAGAGGTACTTCGAAAATCAGGAATTTCTATTGAGCAGGATGAAAAAATCGTGTCTGCGACATTTGAGTATGAACCCTGTGAAAAGGAAGGAACAAACTTTGACTTCTATTTGGTACTTACAGGCGGAAAAAGAATTTCATTTGAAATCAAGTATACAGAAGCGGAATTTGGTGGTATATCCGTAGATAAAGACGAATCTGGCAAATATGATAAAAAATGGGATGAAATTTATAAAGGAATGGTGGATCAAAGTCCTTTCCTTAATGTTAATAGGGAGACATTTTATAAAACTTATTATCAGATAAATAGAAATATTGTTTATGCCAAAGCAGACGATTATGTCGTGTTTCTTACACCTAGCGCTAATGATGCCAAGGCATTGGTAGCGGGACGGAACTACATAGACGGAATGAAGAATCCGCATATTTGTAATCTTTACTGGGAGGATGTTATTGGAATTACACAAAACACCGTAAAAGATTGTGAGGAATTAAAAGATTATTATTTAAAATTCCATCATAAATATATTGAGATTTTAGATCAGTGAAACAAGGATTGTTATAAGTGCACCGGTCAGTTTGATTCTTGTCCAGATGTGTAGGGGAGAAACGATCATGGATCATGTTACCAGAATAAATTTGAAAACGGATTGCGATGACAGAAGTAAGCTGATTGATTTTTGTCTGAATGGAGATAAGCAATTTCTTGCTATTGGCTGGAGCTATATCTACGAAAAGGGGAAAAAAATTAAAAATTTTGAAGATTTTTATTATGCAGTGAAAGAAGATGTATCAAGAATCAATCATGCATTTAATGTCTTTCGGGACGCTGTCGAGGGTGATTTGTTTTGGACTCGTGATCTGGAAGGCAATTATTGGATCTGCAGAGCGATTGAAAAAGCGCAGATGAAATATGATGATTCTATGGATATTGGGGTGGTTCTTCCGATCATTGCGTATAAATCGGGTTTGCAGATCCCCGGACAGATAAAAGCTTCCTTTAATCGTCCAAGAGGCGGTATTGCAGAAGGGCTGTATGATGAGATTATTATAGAATATTCAAAGCATATCTATAATGTATTATCAGGTACAGAAAAATATGTATGTACACAGTTAGAAGGATCCATTCTGGATAATCTTCCGGATTTTGATCTGGAAGAATTGGTAATTGCTTATTTACAAATAGAGAAGAATTATTATGTGCTGTCAAATTCTATTGCAAATAAATCAACAACTATAAAGATAGAGTGTGAGCTTATCAGCAGGGATATAAATAAAAAGAGAAAAGCAGTTGTTCAGGTGAAAGGGGGTAAGACGAAGCGGATAGATGCTTTGGATTACAAGCCATATGCGGATGACGGATATGAAGTGTACTTATATGCTCCGGTAATAGAAAATATGGATTTGGTGCCAAATTGTATAAAAATATCAAGAGAAGATTTGATGTCTTTCTATAAAGAATATAAATGTATTTTGCCTGATTCAATTACAAGGTGGGAAAATTTGTTTTCATGATTATTAGTTTTTGAATACAAATCCCAAATTGTGTGATTGATATTTCTGTGTTAAGATAAAATAATAATGTAAATTTGAAGTATTATGTACGAATATTTAAGTAAAGGAGATCAAAGCTGTGATACAGGATAAAAAAATTCAAAATTCCAATGAATTGGAATTTGCTGTATTTTGTATTGAAAATGTTGCTGTCAGATTAGGGGTAAATGCAGAACGTGTTTATCAGGCATTTACAGGAAAAAGCGATATCCTAAATGGTTACATTGTGCCAGAATATGAAATGCTGCATACTCAGAGCCTGGAATATATTGTAGATGACCTCCTTGATGTGATGAAAGAAAGGGGTGTGGAAGTATGATTCTTTATCATGGTTCTTTTTTAGAGATTGTAGAGCCGGATTTGATTCATTCTCGTCCCAATGTAGATTTTGGACGTGGTTTTTATGTTACACCACTGTACGAACAGGCTGTCAAATGGTGCGGAAAGTTCAAATGCAGAGGAAAAGAAGGTATTATCTCTCGATATAAATATGACGAAAGTCGAGAGGATGAATTAAAAACTTTGAAGTTTGATTCTTATTCTGAGGGGTGGCTTGATTTCATCCTGATTTGTCGTAGTGGAAAAGATATGACGGACTATGATATAGTGCTTGGTGGTGTTGCCAATGACAAAGTATTCAATACAGTGGAATTGTTTTTTGATGGATTGATTGATAAAGCTGAAGCCATCAACCGTCTGCGTTATGAAAAACCAAATCTGCAAATATGTTTTCGGACAGAAAAAGCATTGTCCCTGCTGCGTTTTGAAGGGAGTGAAAAAATATGACAGCTAATCCGATTTTGCTTCAAAAGAAATATAGCCGAATTATTGCATGTTTTGCAAAAAAGCAAGGACTTTCATTGGATACGGCATTGAATTTCTTTTATCACTCGGAAGTTTACCAACTGATTCGGGATGGAGTATCGGATATGCATTGCATGAGTGATGAATATCTTGCAGAAGAGCTAGAACAGGAATATAGTCAGAAAATATAAAGAAATTT